>CAZOGQ010000008.1:0-14762 GCA_964579545.1 Candidatus Woesearchaeota archaeon
AATTTCTCTTCATCACCTCTTGCGTTTCTTATTGTAAAAGATTCCGGAAAAACTCCCGGGATTGGTTGCAATTCTTCTGGCTCAGGAATCTTTGTATCGTTTTTTTCACCCCAGATATTTTCAAGAAAATCTTTAATACTGAAACCAAAAGTATTAGAGAACAGCGCAAGAATAATAAAAACAGCTACTAGAATTCCTAGAATAAGAGCGATTATTTTTCTCAAAGCCAATCCTTCTGCTCCTTTTTTATCCCTTATCATTTTATTTTTTAAATCTAATTAAATCTTTTATAAAATCAAAAATTGAAACACCTTGTTTTTTTGATATTATAGTGAGAATAACTCCTAAAACTAAAAAAGCAACAGCAATAATTATCCAGATTAGTGTGCTAATCTCAACGTCTGCTTTCTTCCCTCTTTTTCCCATTCTTTAAAAAGAAAAAACACATTAATAAATTTAACTAAAATTAACCAGAAAGGCCGCCAACTGCAACTCCTGCAAGTATGCTAAGAGCAATAATTGCAATTAAGCCAACTAGTATGTAAAGTGAAATTCCCCTCGACAAATTCTTTGAAATATCATACTTCTTTTTTAATTTATCTTCACCAGAATCTACAACCACAAGAGTTGTTGTAAGTATAAAGATAATTTCTATAAGATACATGCCGATTGCAATCTGCAGAAAGTAAGGGGGAATCATTTTTGTGTAGTCAAATAAGCTTGTAAGAGTAGGAATGCCCATTCCAGCAACCTCACTAGCTTCTCCAAGGTCAAACATTACTCTTAGTTTTACAAGAATACTTGCTATCATGCTTGCTAAGCCAATAACAATTCCAGCTAAAAGCGGAGCAAGAAAGGTCATATTACTTTTCATATCAGAAACAACTTCTGCCAACAAATCACGCAACCTATCTTCTATTTTTTGGATATTTCTTATGTAATCAGAAATACTCATCAAGCTTCTTGCAGCTACTTTCAAACCTTTTTTTGTACCCTCCACGAGAATTCTCATACTAGTATTTATTAAGCTAGAGGGATAGTAGATTAAGGCACCTCTTTTTGGATTAAAGACAGCCTGCTCAACAGACATGCCAGCTTGCTGAATATTAGAATTGACCATTCTAAAAAAACTCTCGGTCTTTATCCCACGAGAAGATTCTGCAACTTTTGCAAAAGCAATTTCAGCCGGGATACCATCAGCAAGTCTGTTGCCTAGTAAAAAAAGTGAAGAAGTAAATTCTTTTTCAAGTTGTTTTGTCTCTTTTCTTGTCTTTATCAAACCCTTTGTTTTTTTCCTGTAGGCTATTGAAAAAAACAAAGCAATAGATAAGGGAATAAACAAACTTAATAATAAAGCCATTGCACCAAATGGTCCTGCGCCATCTTCAAAATGGAAAATTTTTCCTTTTAAAAAAGTTAAACCAAGAGCACTAAAGTCATAATCTTTTTGTAAACCAATTAACTCAGGCAGACCAGTATACTGAAACAAGAAAGGCAAGATGCCGAGCAAAAACAAAGGAAAACATATAAGAAAGGCGGTTAACCACGGCTTCTTGCTTTTGTATTTAGGATAAAGAGGATTTTCTTCAAGTAATTCAGATTCGCCGTAGCCACCGGGTCTTTTTGACATAACTTGACTTGTTAAATAAAAAACAAAAAAAGGAATAATTATATTAAATAATACAAAAACATGCTGCCATGTAATTAATCCGCCCATTAATGTAGAAGCAAGAGGCAATAATGCAAGAGCAAGTGTTGGCAGTACAATACCCAACATATAAATATTTGTTAAAGGCGCTTTCACGTTATGGCTGTATTTAAGCATTTTATCATAAATACCATCAAGCATTACTTGCAGAGCCCGTTCTAAAATCTGAATTCTTCGAGCATCAGAAGGCTCATACAAAGAAGATTCGATAAGATGAAAAGACTCAAGAAATTCAATACTATCTTTTCTCCAAACTTCAAGATAAGAATCAAGACTTTCTTTAATTGTAGAAAATTTACCTGTTTCTATATCCCAAAATATTTTTTTAAAGTCAAGAGCAAGGGGCGGCTTTAAATTTTGTGCGGCAAAGGCAATTGCTCTCTCTAGATTACTTGTATGTTTCATATAAATAACCGCGTATAAGATACATGGAACCATCTGACTGCCAGCTTTAAGTCTCCAACGATTTGCTAAACGAGAGGGCATTGTATAAGTATAATAAAAAATAAAAAGCGAAGCAATTATTATTAAAAACAAAAACAAAATAGGAAAACTATCTTGTAAAAGATACAAAGCGACAGAAATCATTACTCCAAGAAAAAAAACCAGAAGAAAGGAGATAACAGAAAAGCTAGTTGTTTCACTTGGCGTTAAATCAAGATGCGCCCTATCAAGTGAAGCCTGTATCCTATCTGCATCTTTTTTAGCTGGCTTTATCTTGACAATATTTCCAAGCGCCCTGCAAGTTTTTTCATATCTAGACAGCTGAGGCATCATATCTTGTTTAAAATGGCTGTATTCTCTTGAAAAATCTTGAGGCATCTCAAATGTCTTAACTTGTTTTTCAATTCTTCCAGCATGCTTTTTTAGAATTTCATTAACATCCATTATTAAAGCCTCTTTTTCTAATATATTATCAAAAGAAAAATAGAATTAATAAAACTATTGGTTTTGGACGAAAGTTTTAATAATCTTCACACTTCCTATCTTTTGCTTAGTTACTTTAAAGAGATAATAAAATATCTGCTGTAGTAAAAACCTGTTAAATTCACTTCATCTTTTTAACTTGTTTTTTCAGCCAGTTTTTCCATTTTGGAAAAATCTCCTTACTTTCTGGCAGTCCAATTTCTTCTCTTACTTCATCTGAAATTCTGTAAAAAGCATTATTCGCAAGAGCATTAAATCTGGCCTCGAGTAGCTCTGGCATTTTTAGTTTTTCAGCTGTGTTAAGAAGCTCTTGCTTAATCTTGCCTCTTAATAAGATATTATCATAGACAGCGTCCCAGTTTCCAGCCCAGCCCTTAACATTAGATGCAACTTGCTTTATTATCTCGCTGTCTCCATTTATCAATTCATCTGTTGGTTCAAGTTCATCTTTCTCGACATTATATTTAAGCAGATCAATAAACCCCTTTTCCTCAAGTGGATCAGATGTCCAGTGTTTTCTTACCTCAGTAAGCTGTACGACCCGTCTCCAAGAATGCAAGCCATCGGGAGTTTTTACAGGGTTTGTCACAAGAACTATGTCAGTTGCTTTAAAACTTGTAACGGGGACTTTTAAATCATTAACAACCCTATCAAAAACAGCGTACGGCGAGGCACCATGAATAGTGCCTGCAACAACATTAGCAAGAGCTCCAATCCTCATTGCTTCGTAGAGTGCAGCTGCTTCTGATGATCTAACTTCTCCAATAATCAAACAAGAATCTCCTAGTCTTAAACTTGCTCTTATTCCTTCATCTGCTGAAACCTCTGTTTTAGTCTGCAATAAAGCTGAACGAACTTTCATTCTTAAAATGTCATAGTTAATTTTCCTTAGAGAATCTACTGGCAACTCAAGCGTGTCTTCAATAACAATAATCCTAAACTTAGGTATTATCTCTAACATTAAACTCCCTAATAAAGATGTTTTCCCTGCACTTCTTGTTCCTGCAACAAGCAGTGTTCTGCCACCATCAATTAAAAAACTTAATAAGCCAGCAGTAAAACTATTTAGCATTTTATTTTGTATAAATAAAGGAAGAGTCCATGGCTCTTCTCTATGCCTTCTAAATGCATAAGCAAGACCATTTGGCGAAAGTGGCTGCTGAATTATTGCAACTCTTGATCTTATATTTTCAAGAACAAGTTCTGTATCTAAAATTGGATTTGCTTCATCTAGCGGACGGCCAGATAACATCCTAAATTTAGCTGCCCAAGAATCAGCATCTTCTTGGCTTGGCACAATATTTGTATAACACTCATCATATTCTGCATGGCGGACAAAAATCGGGTTAAGAGTCATAGGAGCATTAAGCACAATATCTTGCAAATTCTTATCTTGTAACAGAACCTCAATAAGACCGAAGCCAATTGTGTGTCTAACCAAAATCCTGGCTAATTTATTAAGAACAGAGTAAGTTAAAGAAATATTTTTATTCTCAGCTAACTCCTGTAGTAAGTCTCGACCAACATTATAAAAAACATTTCTTGTTCTTTCTACATCTGTAAATTCTTCTGCCTTAGGTCTGTGCTCTAATAATACGTTTCTGGCAAGATTTAAGAGTACATGGTAATCTTCTTCAAGAGTATATTCAGGAGGCATTAGATGATACATATACTTGGCATCGTCTTCTTTTTTCAATATTGTTATTATACTCTCTTCAAATTCAGATTCAAGTTTATATTGTGAAATAATATCTGCATCGCTCGGTAGACTGGACATTAATCTTGTAAAAGTAAAATTTGGAATCACATCAGGACGAAAAAAATAAGTGTAAATTTCTCTATCACCAAGTCTATAAGAATCAAGATATTTAGAGGCTTGTTTTATTAAATTTGTATTTTCAAGCAGTGCAGATATTTTTTCAAGTAAACGGACATAAGACATCTGGCAAGTCTTACATTGGCTAGGCAGTTTTTCTAGCAGAACTCTTTCTTCTCTTAAAATTCTTTTAATCTCTTGATAAGAGGCTATGACATCCTGTCTCAATAGATTAGCAAAATACGCCAATGATTCATGCCTTCTGCTAAGGCATTGCTGACACCTAAAAACAAGTTTCTCTGGAGAGAGAATTTTCTCTTGTTTTATTAAATAAGTGTAAAGACGAGCAATTTCCTGTAATAAAACAATTTGGGGGAAACCATAACTATAGTTTCTTTGCTGAACAAAAACGACTCTTGAAACATTTGGAGATTCTATTAATGCGTCTATTACCCTTGCCATAACCTGGGCAGAATGAGCTATACTTGGCGAAATAGGGGCGCCAAGATAATTAATATTCATGACATTTTCCCCAGCTATTCTCTCTACTTCATATGCGTATAGAGGTACCTTCTTTTTCACAACCATAAAAAAAAACAGTCATGATAGTTAAAATAGTTTTCTGTTGCAGAAAACTATTTATTTTATAAAATAAATCTCGCTTCATATATTGTTTTTGCGGTTTCTGTAGCTTCTCTTAATTTGTCTGCTATCTCTGGTCTAAACCATCTAAAATCTTCTTCATACTCCCTGTGATCTGCAGTTCTACAGTCTGGCTGATAATCTGTTTTCATGCCATTATATTGTTTAATAACTTTAAATAATTATTTGTAAAAAGCAAAAACATATAAATACTATTCTCCTTTTTTACTATATAAGAAAAAAGAGAAAATGGCAGAGCAACAGCAAATAGATTATTCAGATGTATTCTCTGAATTTAATATAAAAATAGCAGATATGGGGGAAAGGCAAAGGCTATCAAAAGAGAGGCTCTTGCTGCTCGGCAAAAATCTTCTTGAAACAAGAACTGACTTAAAAGAAGAAATAAACGAAATAAAAAAAGAATTTTTTGAGATTAAACAAAACGTCAAAAAGATAAAAGATGCAACTTCAAGGCTGCTTGAAGAAACAGAAAACTTCGCAAGAAAAGAAGAACTCGCAATACTACAAAGACAATTTAAAATGTTTCAGCCATTAGAATATGTAAGAATAGAGGATGTAAAATCTATACTAAACAAGCTAAGAGCTGAAACGTCTGAAACTAATAAAGAAAAAGATATAAAAACAGAAAATTCCTCTCATAAAAAATGGTATTATTAGATAAAATAAGAGAGATGAAACAACAAGGAATAAGTGATACAGATATTGTCAAAAATTTAAGACAAGAAGGAATCTCCCCAAAAGAAATAAATGATGCACTTTCTCAATCAACAATAAAGGCAGCAGTAGGAGGAGAAATGCAAGAAGCAGAACTTCCCCCTGTAAGTCCAGAAATGCAGCAACCTCAAGTACAACAACAAATACAACCACCTGAACAAATACCATTACCACCTATACAACAAGACCAACCTGAACAATATCCATCACAACAAACCCTACAAGCAGAACAACAACCACAAGAATACCAAACAGAGCAATATCCACAACAAGAAATGCAACCATCTAAACAGACACAAGATGAACAACAAGTATTTCCCCAACCATATCAAGAATATAGGCAAGATTCTGGACAGGATTACGGGTATGATCAGTATGAACCAATGCCTCAAGCAATTCCAAGGGATATCACAACTGAAATAACAGAACAAATTGTAGATGAAAAAATCAGTCCGATAAAAAAACAGGTTGAGACTCTGCAGGGTTTAGAAACAAATATAGGCCAAAGAGTTATTGATATGGAAAAAAGACTAGAAAGAATTGAAAATATCATAGATTCCTTACAAAATTCTTTTATAAAAAAGATTGGAATCTACGGCCAAAGTCTTGAAGATATAAAAACAGAAATGCAAGGAATGCAAAATACCTTCGGAAAAATGGTTAATCCTCTCATAGATAATTTAAAAAAGAAAAAGAAGCAATAAGCTACCCATTATTTCCCCTCCTTGGTTATAACCCACGAAACTATTACTGCAATTACAAGCAGCAATAAAGTTCCAAGAAACTCTTGAGAGTAAAGAAAATTTTTTAATCTAAGCCCAAATGAGCTGTCAGGCTCTTCATCACTTTCTGGCAAATAAGGCCCAAGCTGTTTGTTAAAAACTTTTACAGCAGCAACAAGAAAAACAATAATCAAAAGAATAACAAAAACCCATGTAAACCATGGTTTAATTATAGTAAAGTCTTTTTGTGAAAAACCTACTATAAGCAGTATAAAAAATATTGCAACAATTAAAACAGAAAACCAAGGTACAACCGAAGTCACATACTGCCTTATTGAAGAAACACTTATGAAGATTATTGCAATAATAAAAGACACAAGAATATGGACAAACTTGCTTTCTCCAAGTACTTCTGTTTTAGAAAGTAAGGCGTATATAATCACAAAAACAAGCAAAAATGCAAATAAAGGTAAGAAATAAGTTATAAAAGTAATATCCATTGGCATTTTAATTATCTAGATTAGTCTGTTGTTTTAGCCCATAAAGGTTTAACAGATTCTATTTTATTACTGGAAGGTTCTTTTGCAGTTCCAATTATTACTCCAATAACAGTAAGAATAATTGCACCCATTATAATTGCTCCACTATATCTCCGCCACCAGTAAGAACCCCAAAAAGTATTACTTGAAAGTGCACCCAATATAACAATTACTGAAATTATAGCACCAATAATCACAAATATTGTTCTTAGGCCTTTGTTATCCCAGTTAATAAAAAGGCCCATTAAAATCATTACTACAAGCAAAACTGCAAGACCAACTCCAAGTCTTGGAAAAACTTCAGTAAAAAAAGCAGGAACAAAATCTAATTGTAAGGCAAGTAACCCAATAGCAAGAGCAACAATTGCATGAATTCCTTTATTGCTACCAAGAACTCTTGTAGCTGATAGTATGCCAAAAACAACTGCAAAAATTAATAAAAATGGGATAATAAAAGCAAAAACACCTGCTGCTGCCCATTGGTCTAGAATATAACCAATATCAAAACCCCATGCTTGCAACATTACTGGAATTAAACTCATATATTTTAAACTCTCAGAGTGTTTAAATATCTTTCGGAAATATATATTTACTTAGCTTTCTGAAGGGAAATATTAAAAATAATTATCATCTGTAAATAAGGGTGTTCAAATATTCAGGATAAATATCACTAAGTTACTCTGTTGTTTTATGATTAAATACTTTTTATAATTAATCATAGTTATTTTATTTCAAATTAAGTAAATTTCAATATCAATAATAGATGCTTGAAGTGGCTAAATTTATGGGTTGAAGATTACTGATAATTTTTGTCCCCCCTAACTTTGTACGAAAATAAAGGGGTTGTTATTAATGGGGTATGTGATTAAATAACTAGTAATGAGAAGTTTTTTCTTATTATTAATCTTTTTATTATTGAAAGATGTTTATTGAATGATTTTGTTAATAAATTATAAAAATAGCTTCAGAAAGCTAAGCTATTATGGATTACCTTATAAGAAACAGCTCTAAGATTTGCTTTTTCCGCCAGATGCAATAACAACTACCATTGCTCCAATAATAATTGCAGCAAAAAGAACATTTGCCCAGATTTTTCCTGCACCAGCACCAGAAATAATTGAATTATAAATTGTATCCCAAGTTCCTGTTGCCCACATAATGGCTATAATCATTGAGATTCCAATAATTATTCCAAAAGTTATTTTTAGACCTTTAGGCATTACAAAACCCTCTTTCTCTTTGCCTCCAGCAACAAAACCATATAAAAGCATAAAAATCAGAATAATAATTATCATAACTGCTGTAAAGGGAACTAGTTTCACAATAATTCCTTTTGCATAAGAAAATGCTACAAAGATTAAGGCAAGAACTAAAGAGACTATCGCATTTATCTGTCTCTTACCCTCTCCAAAAATCTTGCTTTTATCAAGAACTGCAAAAAATACAGTAAAGAGCAATAAAAACGGAAGTATTAATTCAGCAAATATGCCTGATGTCAGGACAGTTTCTTCAGCAGCCATTTTTTATTTATTCTATTCTCTCTATTTCGCCAAGCTCTTCTGTTTCTTCTCTTTCTGGCAAAGCTGACTTACTCACAATAAAAATGTCTCCTACTGCTTTAACAAACTGATGGGGAATAATAACTCCTCTTGCACCACCCAACAAGTTAATTATCTGTCCACTAACTTTTATGCGCCAGCCATCTATCTTATTTTCAGCTAAATTAACTTCTTCGATTTCACCAAAAAAGTCTCCTGAATCTGTATACACTCTTTTTCCAATAACCTCGCTTATTCTTTTTATTCTTAACATTATTTTATAAAACTTTAGCGAGTTTATATACTTTTCGATTAGAAAAGTATATAAAAATGAAAATCTTGGTTTCTTGATGCTAAAGAGAAAAGAATTTGCAGAAATAGTCACGATTTGGATTGTTTTGATTATTACATTAAGTCTTCTTCAAATAGATAAGATTGTTCCCATACTTATTTTTATTTTTATTATTCTCGTAGTAAGCATTTTTATAAATAAGCTCGCAGCAGGTTACTTTGAAGCAAACACTGAAATAAAAATTTGGCGCATAAAAAGATATTGGTTTAATCCTGGAATGCATTTTAAAAATCCAATTCCTGTGGGTATTTTATTTCCACTTATTCTTGCCCTAATTTCAATTATAATTAAGTTTGGCTTAGAACTACAAGCATATATTATTTTGCCTTGGCTAGCTGTTCTTGAGTTTGACGTTAAACCAACTAAACGCAGAGCTGCAAAAAGACACGGATATTATAGTTTCCATGAAATGACAGAATGGCATATTGGTTGTATTGCTTCTGCAAGCATAGCAGCTTCTTTAATTCTTGCAATAATATCGTATCTTGTAGGTTTCCCTGAACTTTCGAGACTAGCTGTTTATTTTGCTTGTTTCAATATGCTGCCTGTTTCAAATCTTGATGGCAATAAGATATTTTTTGGCTCAAGAATAATGTGGACAACACTTGCTGTAATTTGTTTAATCTTTCTTGGTTATGCGGTTTTCTTGGTTTAAACTAACATTTATAAATTTATTTCTATTTCCTCACAAAAAATCAGTGGAAATAGTTGCTAAAATCAAAGTTTAAATATTTTAATGTTTCACTAATGTTGTTTGTCTTTCCAAAAGCAACTGCAAAAACAGGATATTTTCTATAATCTAATATGTAATATTCAATCAGATTCTTGAATGTGTCTTTAAATTTTTTGTGGTCAGGTCTCTTCTTGTCAGGTAGTTTTTCTGGCACTCTCCCTAAGACAAAAAAGAAGTTTTCTTTCCCAATTCTTAATAAAATCTTATCCCAGTCTGGCTTTTTTTTCAGAAAATAATATTCATAAGAATTTATCCCAAAAGCAAAAAAAGGAAGATCTGCTAAGCTAAGTTCAGCAAATCGCATGGGGTTAATTTCTATAGGAACAACCTGGTTCTTATAAAACCGAAATTCCATATGGAATGGAAAATTTGTGATTTTTTTGAGAGAAGATAGTTTATGCAGAAATTCTTCCACTATAGGCAACATTTTGTACATTATTTCTGAATTAGTGTAATAAACAACATCCCTAAAGTCATCTTCATTTAAAAATGGATGAGAAAAGATACATAAAATAACTGGGGCCCCGTTTGAATCAAAGTAAGCATCACAAGCAAATTCTTTGCCAGTTATATATTCTTCAATTAAGAATTTATTTGGATTTAAAACTGCCTTATCAAAAGTGCCTGAATATTTTTTGATTTCAGAAAATATTTCATTGATTTTTACATCGATGTCGTCTATACTTTTTATTTTTCTAATACCTATACTCAAAAATCCAACAGAGGGTTTAATGATATAGGCTTTGTTAGATTGTAGATTAATATCCCCTAAATTCTCCTTCTCTACTTCTAAAAAGAAAAATGTTGGTAAAATCCTTTTTAAAAAAGACCTCGTTAAGGATTTATTTTTAAATAACTGAATATTGTCAATTAATAGTTTATTTTTCAGATTTTTTATTAAAGATGGTAAAATATTTTCTGAATTAGTATAAAATACACCATTAGTTTTTGAGAACAATCTCACTGCTTTGTTTTTATTTAAAATAATTAAGTCTTTAACAGAATTCTTCAATTTTTCCATTAATTTTCTATTTTGGATTAAAATAGGTATTTTATATTTAGTAAGAGTCTTTATCAGCAGGGGTGAAATATATGTATCAGCTAACAGAGTTAATGAATTATTTTTCATAATTATCCAAAGTAATTATTCTTTAAAAATATTGCTTCATCACAAAACAATTTTATTTAAAATATCGGGTTAACTGTTTTCTGTTTGAAAAAAATAAGAGGGGGAAACTGAAAAAGACTTGAACATTATAGAATAAAACTTTTCAGTATTGCAGATAAAATTAGTTATGATGCAATAAGTTTTTTATTGACTCAAACAAGTTCTAATTTTAGAAAAGACAATCTTATTGAATTAATTAAAGAGATTGCTTAAAGGCGCCAGTCCTTTTTTATCATTTTTTCAAATCTTTGATTTAGCTATTATTTAGTTCTCACGATTGGGATTGATTCTTAACATAGTGTTCCTAAAGGGAAAAAATCAAAAGTTTTTGTTGGCAAACATTTTTATAATATTTCTGCGAAACAGACAATAATCTGGGGAGCCCAAACTTCTCATAACATAATTGTTGCTAATCCCAAAAACACAAAAAATCCAAAAACATCAGTTGCAGTTGTTATAAAGATAGTTGCTGAAGATGCTGGATCTTTGCCTAAACGCTTCATTATTAACGGGATAATTGCTCCGAAGAAGCCTGCGATTATGAGATTAATAATCATTGCTAATCCAATAATCAATCCGAGCATTGGACTTTTATTCCATAAAATAGCTACAGCAGCAACTAAAACACCGTTTATAATACCATTTATTCCGCCTGCGAGAATTTCATTAATAATTACTTTTTTACCTGTTTTTAGGTTAATTTCTTTTAATGTCAATCCTCTAACAACAACTGCTAAAGTTTGTGTTCCTGCATTTCCACCCATGCCTGCTACTATTGGCATATAAACAGCTAACAAAACAAATGCAGAGATAGTTTTTTGAAAAAGACTTACAACAGATGCGGCAAGAAATGCTGTAGCAAGATTGATAATCAACCACTTATACCTGTTTTTTACTTTTGTTAAGGCGGAATCCAAGACATCTTCTTCTTCGCTAACGCCAGCAAAATCACGAAGATTATTTGTTGATTGTTTTTCTACGAGTTTGAGAACATCATCAGAATAAATAACACCCAAGATACTATCATCTTTGTCTAAAACCACAATTTTATTATGTCTGTGTTTTTTGAATACTCTAATAACTTCTTTTTCATCTTCTTCATATTTAATATGTGGTATTTTTTTAATGTATTTGCTAATTTTTTCTTCACCTTTGTGAAGTGCAAGAACATATCCAGGCAATTCTCCTGTTAAAAACCCGTCTTGAACAACAAGGATTGTTGGAAATTTCCCTGTTCTTTTTTCATGTTTTCGGATTATTTTAGAAAGCTGTTCAAATGTTATTTTTTTATTTACTTCAATATAATCTAAACTCATCAAACCTGCAGCTGTTCTCGGATCAAATTTAAGCAGAAATTCTACTTTCTCTTTAATTTCTTTACCTAATTTTTTTAAGAGTTCTTTTCTTCTTTTAACACCCATGGTTTGCAGTAAATCAGTTACTTCATCTGGATCCAAATAATCAAGGAGTTCTACCAATTCTTTATCATTCAACCCGACCATAATTTCTTGCTGTAACCGTTTTGACAAATTCAAAAGAACAAATCCCCGATTATTTACAAGTATTTCTCTAAAAATAGGAACCCTATTCTTTGGAGAAGATAATATTTCATATACTAAATTATCTTGTGTTTTCTTTTTTGCCATCTTATCATAATAATATTCGTTTCTTCTTAAATTTATCTTTTTTCAGATGGACTCAAAATTAAACATAACAACGGAATTTAACTAAGTCGAGCGAAGCTGAAATTTGGGAAAATTTCTGCAAGAATTTTCCTTTTAACCAGTTTTACATATTTTTTCTGCAAGAAAAAATCGCGGAGTAAAACAGAGTGATAGTGTAACGCAAAGATTTTCAGGCATTATCAAAATAAAGTGTGACATCCTCCCATGCCCTAAAGGGTTGCCCTTCGGGCAACTTTTTGCCTTCGGCAAAAAGCAGGGCGTCCTTAATATGAATGGTGCAATTCTTGATTCTCAATATACCTCAGAGCTTTTTCAAAATCACTTCCACAACTTGCACAAAAATATCCATCGTTCCAAAATTCTCCTTTAGGATATCTCTTCCTAAAAGCAGGACATAGTCTAAATAATATGTAAGAAGATAATCCTTTTATTATCTGCATAAGTTTTGCATCTGAGATGGTTCTTGGGCAATCTACAATCATATGAGAATGTTCAGGCAAAACTTTTAGTATAACAATTTCTATTTTCCATCTTTTGCATGCTTCTTCAATCGCCACTTTACAAAAAACTTTCAGTTTATCTTGTTTTAACATCTGGTACCTATATTTAGTTGTTATCTGAATTGACTTCAGATTGTTCCCCACAGAACTTCCGTACGATTTGTATTGATTTATTGTTATTTGGGTTTGCATTTTTCCTCCATAGCTTTCGCTAAGCGAAAGCAAAATTTTATATAGTTTGAGAAAGTTACAACTACGTCTGTGATTCAATGAGCTGCAACAAGCTCATTCTTTATAACCAATTTAGAAATAAATAATTTGTCGCAATTCATCCTACCCTTAAAAGAATAGGATTTCTTGCGAAGGCTTTAAATATTTAAAAAGAATATTATTTATTATGCCTACAGAATTAACTCAAAAAAACGAGTTTGTACTTGCTTTAAGAGAGCATTTGAAATCAAGATATCAAACTGAATACCATCATACTTGTGGTGAGAGTAATTTTGAAGGCCAAAAATTAGGTAGAGCTTATTGCTTAGTTCGTAGAGACCCAAATAAATTAAGAGATATTAACGGATTTTATTTTAGAAAAGATTTATGCTCCTGGGCACCACAAGATGAAGCAGGTATTCTTAGAGATGTTCATGATTTTTCTTCAAGAGATAAAAATCTCAAAAGTGTATTGGGGAAAGATGGAAAAAACTTAAAAATTAGATTTGGTGGTAAAGAATATTTAGTTACTTCGCATATTGACGGTGGATACGCTGGGGAGATTAGTGTCCAGTTTATGGAATCACCTCGTTTTTTTGAAAGAGTGACATAATTCTAAGCCCTAAGATTCTGGGCAATATTTCACTTAACATCGGGATTACAAGAAGTTTCAGCGAAGCTGAAATTTTGGGCGACTTGCCGAAGGCAACAAAGCCTTCTTAATCGCTGTTAAATGGGGGTGAGCCGAAGGCGAAAGTGCAACGTCCCCTTAAGTTTTTGAATTGACCGTCACTTACTTTTTTTGTAACAAGAATAACAGACTGGTTTTTCCAAAGAAGATTTATTTTCTTTACCACAAATATGGCAAAATTTTTCTTCATAAGTTGGGTCAGAGTATTTACTCCAACTTTTGTAACATTTCGCACAGAGTGGGTGTTCAGGATTAAGTTTGATTTTTGCATCGCATCTTATGCAATGCCCATTTTTCCCTTTAGAAAACTTTTTCTTAGAAATTTCTTTTTTTGGTTCAACTTTTTCTATGGAAATCGCCACTTGTTCACTAGTTCTAATTAAACTAGTGACTTCATTATTAATATCTTGATATAATTCGGGATCATCTTCTTTGGTTACATAAATACCCATTTCATTATTATTTTGCTATGAAAAATCATAAAGATTCATTGAAGTAATAATTGCTTCTTTCTCATTTATATAACATTTGGCATGTAGATTTTTACAAAATAAAACTTTGATTGAATCCATAGATTTCAACCAATTACTTTCTTCTGTTTGTAAATCTACTTTGCCATAGATGATTCTTATATCAAGTTTAAGGCGATTTCTTTCATCTAAAAGTTGTTTGATTCTAGAATTAAATTTCAAATAAGGACTAATGAGAAATAAACTCATGTTTGCATTCTTGATTAGGTTTTGTCAACTACTCTGGGGCTAAAGCCCCGAGCGTGAGTAGTGGTTAAAATTCAATC
>CAZOGQ010000009.1:0-14108 GCA_964579545.1 Candidatus Woesearchaeota archaeon
TTATAAATCTTTATTAGCATCGATATGTTGTAACTATTAAGCTCCCTCTTTTATTATCAACTTGTTTTGTCTTTTACTTTTTTATATCAAAAATTGAAAACCACAATCCTATAAAATAACTATTCTCCTTTTCTAATTCTTTTCTAATATTTATAATTTCTTCTTTTGCTTCAATAGTATATTTTCTTGGAATACCTTTCTTCCAACTTCTCCTATCAATTAAAATGTCTTTATCCCTTAAATTAATCAAATTCCCAATACTATCTTTATTTGTTAATAATAATCGTGCAATCTTTCGATTGCTCCATCCTTTCTTATGTAATTCTTTTGCTTTCTTTCTTTTTAGAAATAATAACTCTTTTTTCACCTTAACACTTATATTTGTATGTTTATAAGTGTCCTACTTCTATATGAAACTCAACCATTACTCAGTAATTTATCTACATCAGATTCTTTCCAGCCTCTTTTTAAAAGAGCTGCTTTAATCTGCTCTTTTGTGTATCCTCTTTTCAAAGCATTTTTGATAAACAATTTTGCTTTTTCAAATGCCCCTTCTCTTTCTTGTTCTTTTGAATTTTTTCCACTCCTTTTCTCTCTCTTTATAATCAAAATTATAATAATTAAAACAATTAATATTAGTATAATTAGTATAATTATAAGATAAATTAAGAGATTAGATTTTGGTTTTTCTTTATCTTCTTTTATTTTTTTATCTTTTATACTTGAATTAGTATCATCTAGATCTTTTCCCAAACAGTCTGGACCAATACCATAACCATCTCCGTCATTATCAATACAATCTATTTTTATTGAACATGATTTTGTTGTTCCGTTTTCAGGAGGTCTGTTTATTGTTGTATTGCAAGAACTTAAGTCTGTGCATATATATTCTTGAACATTATTCTTGCAATCGCTCCAATCACAACTCCAATTTTCTGTGCATATTGTTTTTGGCAGAGGATTTGGATTAGGTCCAGGAGAAGGACATTCACCACAATCTGCTGGACAAGTTGAACAAGATTCAACTGGTTGGCATATTCCATTTCCACAATAAGGTCCCTCTATAATTTTATAAAGAGTAAAATGGCTAACATTAAAAATAAGAATGTTCTCCTCATAACTTAATATCTCACAGTCTACACAAACCTCATTATCAATTAGAATTTCAGGGCTAACAAAATTTATATTATAAAGAGTTATTATTGCAGAAACATTTAATGTTGTAAGCATAGGTGAATTAACAAAAATGCTATCTTTGCTTATTTCAATAGCTTCATCAAGATTAGCTCCTATAACATCTGTTTTTTCTTGAAATAATATCTTGCCTTTATCAGAATCAAGTGTTAAGTTTTCAACTTCATTTAAGTCAAGGTCAGTGAAATTTGTTGTGTCTTGTCCTAGAAATTCATTAAATATAGGTAAGGTACAGCCAACTTTATTTATCTTGTCTTTTTGTTTTGTATTTTCACATTTATCTTCTGCATTTGAAATTCCATCATTATCTGAATCTATAAAACATCCTATTTCTTCTAAACAATCAATAGAGCATTCCCCTTCACTACAACCACCACACTTTGGCAAATGACATGCATTACAAAGCCATTCTTTGCCAAGAGGACAGCAGTGTTTGTTAGTTAAATGATAGCCACATTCTTCATCACATGTTTTCTTAGTTGATTTACACTCTTTTGTATTATCTGAACAAGTATAATCAATAAAATCTTGACCATCACATTTATCTTGTTCATTACAATCTGTTATATGCCACTGGCAGTCTGAATTACATTGTTTTAAATTATCTCCATCACATGCCTTCTTTCCAGGTGGCTCACAAGATTCACCTTCATCAATTTCTCCATTTCCACAAACTGAGACAAAAATCTCAGAAACTCCATCATGTTGCCAAGAATAGTCTGCTATTAATGGAACTTCTTGGAATTCAGAAGACCAGTCTGTACGTATTATGCCTAAACAGTTTTTGTCGTGAATAAGCTGCGCCCAGGCTTTTATATTATCTTCATTGGTCCCAGGAGTTACTATATAATCAAATCCCTTTTCTTCGAAGTAATCTGGGCTATTTGCCCTTTTATTCTCCTTCGTATCTTCAGCATCGTATTGCCACACATCCATGATAACATCTCTAGGAAGATCGTCTAAAGCCAGTGACGTTTTTCCTGGCTGTCCGCCCCAATAAACTTGATAATTTTCGTCACCACCATTATCCCAGGGATTTATCATATCGTCCCACATTATTAGTCTAATACTGGGATTAATACTTTTTATATAATCATCTATTTTGTTAATATCTTCTGCTAACAATTCAGCATTTGTCATACCTCTTTTTCTTGATCTACTGTCCCTATTAATAAAACCACGTATTTCATCATGGGGAATAAAAATATATTTTGGATTAAATGTTTTTATAGTCTCACCCAGACCCTTGAAAATAACACCATAAGCTTTTGGTTCTGAGAAAGAGTAATAGATCGTCGTGGGTGGATGTTCGGTTCCGTAGGGAATTATGAAATCGTAACTTATAAGAACTGTTTCGTCCGGTTTTATATTTCCTGTGGGGATTCTTTCTATTGTAGTGTTTCTGGTTCCAAACTGATCTGGGAGATAGTACTTCCACTCTCCAATACTGGTTACCTTATAATCGATTCCATCTCTGTATGTTCTTGTCCCGTCTAGGTTTGTAATCTTTATGTCGGTCTCAGCCGAATCCTCCTTTGTTATAACATTGTACAAACAAGCGTTCATTCTTTTGATATTAAAATCGTCAAGCCATATAGTTCCATAACATCCCCCCCTAATTTGCGAGTAAATTATAATCTCTTTGGTTTGTCGTCTTGTTATTAATCTAGCATAGTATTTCTTCCATTCTGAATTTATGATTTTATCATACCTATAAGCGAGAGGAATCCAACCTCCTGGTTCAATCACCCCCCCCGAACTATCTCTCTGTCCGATCCAAACTCGTATCAAGGATTTTTGGTCACAATCAATTTTGTTTTCTTTAGCCCAAAAAGTTATGTAGTAAGCTGTATTGGGTAGAACTTTATATCTTTGCGAAGATAAGACTTTGCTACTACCTGCTGGCTCTTTTTTTGTTAATCTTATAGAATTTGACCCGCTGTGTGAAACAGTATTATCGATTTCCCACGTTCCCGGTTTAGTCAGGTCTAATACATTCCAATTATTAAAGATACCACCTTTGTTGGTGTTAATTTCGAAATCTGGATTCAGTAACCAAGAATTTTCAGACATATATTCTATGGGGATTACTGGAATGGCTACATTATTTTTATCAAATTTAAATTTTTCGTTCTGGGACCAAAAACCCTCGGGGCATGTTTTACAGTTATTATAAAAAGACCAATCATTGAAATTAGTCGCTGCCGGGATCGGTTCTATAAAAAGTTTCCTTGCATACTTGTATATTTCTTGAAGTTTTTCCCTATTGCTTTTTTCGTCTGGGTAAATCTTTTGAACTTCTTCGCAAGTTTGGTAACTTCCGCAATAATCCAAAGCACCTGGGTAATAATATGGGGCGAGTAGTATGGCTGTGTTTATTTTTAAACTTGCTAATTTATCTAATCCTGCTAAGGTAGACTGAAGGTCGATAACTGATCTACTAATTCCATTAAGACGTTTATTCAGCACTAAGAAATGCCACCCCCTCAATTTGGAATCTGGATAATCTATGATATTTACAGCTTCAACGCTATCGTCTTCGATTAACTGTACCAATGTTTGTACTCCATAAAAATCACCATTTGGAGCATTAGAAAAAATAATAATACTGTCGTGATCTATGTTTAAAATGTAACCTTCGTCTCCTAACTCAGGGGTTTGTTGCAAATTTTTTTTATCAGAAATCTCTTTTACGATAGTACTTTCTTTAGGATTTCCGATTAAAATGTACTTATCTTTTGGTATTTCTGAAACATCAAGAATAGATAAAGATAACCTATCGCTTAATTTTTCTTGTAGAAATTTTGCAGAAAACAAATATTTTTCTTCTGCTTTATCTACCACAATTTTCCAATCTGCACCAATATTTACTGAAAATTCTTTTGTAAATACTTTCTTTGGCTTTGGGATAATTTTATCAACTAAAGAGATTTCCTCTTCACTTACCCTTAGTATATTCCCAGAAGTTATTTCTGGATTTACAGAAACCTTAAAAATATATTCAGGATCTCCTTTTACAAATTTAAAAATATTATCATCTTGCCAAACTGTTTTCCATCTTATTTTTGTTATATTAGATTCAATTGTTTTTGTAATTTCTTGAATTTTTTTTGAACCGAAAATACCATCTGTTTCTCTTATTTCAAAAACTGCCTCTTTTCCTATACAGTTTTCAGATTTTAATATTAAGCCAACAAATTGTTTATCTTTAGCTTGTGTTATATCAAAATAAGCTGCTGTAAGAGTGCAGTCTACTCCTGGTTTTGGTTGTTGTCCAGGTTTTTTTAGTTGTTTTGATGGAATTGCAGTTGGACTTGGAGTTGGGCTTGGAGTTGCAGAAGGTGAAGATGTTGGGCTTGGCAGTATTTTTGGTGTTGTTGTAGGTTTTGGGCTTGGACTAGGAGACGAGCTTGTGGTTGCAGTTAGACTTGGAGTTGGGCTTGGAGTTGCAGAAGGTGAAGGTGAACCAGAGGTTGTTAGACCAGTAATTTTTGATTTTTTTGGCAAAACTAAAGAAGTGATTATTAAAAAAAGCATTACTAAAATTACAATAATTATAAATGATAATGAACCTCTTTTATTCATAAGATAATAACTATTTAGATGTTTTTAAAATTAACCGACATAACAGTATTTCCATGAGTGGAAAATTAAAACCAATTTTTCTGTTAATCTAAGCTAATTAGGATTTCATAGAATTCCCCTGATAAATCTAAAAAGTCCATATAATATAAAACTCGCTGATAAATCGATTTAGGTATATTGTTAGACTAATAAATCTTTAATTACATTATCTGTAAATTATCTTAACAGAATTATTATAGCATTGCAAAAAGCTACTTGTGGAAGTATTTCTCAATCAGTTAATTATTTAAATTATTTAATTTTCTTATTATCAAGTTGTTTATCAAAATGGAATACAAATTTCTTGAGCATACAGCAGATGTTAAGTTTCAGGCATTTGGCAAGACGCTTGAAGAAGTTTTTATAAACTCGGCAAAGGCCATGTTCAATACAATGTATTCTGAAAGCGAAGATATAAAAGAAAAAATAAAAAAGAAAATTAAAGTTGAGGGAAAAGATAAAGAATCTTTACTTTATAATTTTCTTGAAGAGCTTCTTTTTTTGCTTGATTCTGAGAATTTCTTTTTCGCAAGAGCAGAAAAAATAAAAATAAAACAAAATAAAACAAAATATGAGCTTGAAGCTGAAGTTTCTGGTGATAATGCAAGCAATTACAAAATTAGCTTAGATGTTAAAGCTGTTACATATAATGAGATGTTTGTAAGACAACAAGGCGATAAATTTATATGCCAAGTTGTTCTAGATGTTTAAAGTGAAAATGGTATACAAAGAAAAATTAAAAAAAATAGGGAAATATGTGTTTGAATTGCCTAAACAAGGCAAGATGAATGTTCCTGGCAGGATTTTTATATCTGAAAAAATGTTAAAGCTAGTTGAAGAAAATGCTATAAACCAAGTAGCTAATGTTGCTATGTTGCCTGGCATAATAAAATATTCTCTTGGTATGCCAGACATACATTCTGGCTACGGTTTTAGTATTGGTGGCGTTGCTGCTTTTGATTTAGATAAAGGCATAATTTCTCCTGGCGGCGTCGGCTACGACATAAATTGCTTAACTGGAGACTCAAAAATTCTAACAGAATTTGGAACATATAAGGAAATAAAAGAATTTGAACACGATTTTCAAGAAATTACATCTGGGAATCAAAAGTTAAAACAAATACAAAGAAGTTTACCATCTCTTAATATTAATTCTAAAAAGATTGAAAATAAAAGAATTTTATTTTTCATGAAAAAAGATTCTGAAGAGATTTATGAAATTGAAACAGAATCTGGCTTTAAAATAAAAGCGACCTCCGATCACCCCTTTTTAACTAATAAAGGCATGAAAGAGTTAAAAGAATTAGGTAAGGAAAAGATTGCAATTTTTCCATTTGAAGGTATAAAAGAAAGAAAAAAAATTGATGAAAGGAAAGCGATTATCACTAAAATTTTCGGCTATATACTTGGAGATGGAACAGTTTATTTCTCTAACATGAAAGGATATGTTTGTGCTTATGGAAGCAAGGGAGACTTGGAGCAGATGAAAAAAGATTTAGATAGAATTGGATTTAAATCAGGTATTTATTATAGAGAAAGAGACCATAAAATAAATAATGGCTATAAAATCAATGAATTTAGATCTGGAACATATGAATTACATATAAGATCTGGATTTGCAAATTTATTAAAAGAACTTGGAATGCCTGTCGGAAGAAAAACTAATCAAAAATATTCTATTCCAAATTGGATAAAGAACTCCCCAAGGTATATCAAAAGATTATTTTTAGCAGGATTTTTTGGAGCAGAATTAAGTAGCTCAAAAACACATACAAAAACAGGATTTTATTCACCAATATTGGGACAGAATAAAACAAAAGAATTTAAAGATAATATGAAAAAATTCATGTTAGAAATAGCAGAGCTTTTATCAGAATTTGGTATTAAAGTAAATAAAATAAGTGAAGTAAATTATCCAAAAATTTCAACTATTAGATTAATAATATCTGCAGAAGAAAATAATCTTCTAAAGCTGTGGAAGAAGATTGGATTTGAGTATAATGAAAAGAGAAGAAATTTGGCAAATATTGCAATTCTTTACATTTTAAAGAAGAAAAAAATGACAGAAGAAAGAAGTAAATTAGCTGAAAAAATTAAGGAATATAAGAAGAAAGGTTTCTTATTAAAGGAACTTCAAGAAGTCTTTGAATCTAAAATAACTAATAAAAGATTCATAGAGAGACATTATTATGAAGAAGCCGGACAAAGATTACCTCTGGACTTTATTTCATTTAATAATTTTAAGGAGAAATGCCTCGAAGATTTAGAGAAGCATGGTTGTTTGTTTGATAAAATCAAGACAATCAAAAAGGTAGATAAAGAGCAGGTTTATGATTTTACAATTCAAGATAATCATGATTTTATTGCTAATTCTTTTATCACATCAAATTGTGGAGTCAGACTTATAGCAACCAATGTTTCTATTAAAGATTTTCTTGCTAAAAGAAAAGAAGCTTTAAATCAACTTTACAGAGACATTCCAAGCGGAGTTGGAAGGGGTGGAGCAGTTAAAATAACAAAACAACAGGTTTTAGAGATTCTTGAAAAGGGTTCTGAGTGGGCTATTGAAAATGGTTACGGCAAGAGAGAAGATCTTGAGAAAACAGAAGAAAACGGCAGAATGAAAAATGCAAAAGCTGAATTTGTGAGCGAAAGAGCAATAGAAAGAGGCGTGCCTCAACTCGGAAGTTTAGGATCTGGTAATCATTTTTTAGAAATACAGAAAATAGATAAGATTTATGATACTGAAATAGCTGAAAAATTTAATATTGATAAAGAAAATGTAACTGTTATGATTCATTGTGGAAGCCGCGGACTTGGACATCAAGTTGCATCTGACTACATCAAGTTAATGGAAAATAAATATGGCTTTTCTCATTTACCAGACAGAGAGCTGATAAACGCACCAGTCAAGAGCGATCTTGGTCAAAAATATCTTGTGGCAATGAATGCAGCTGTTAATTTTGCATTTTGTAATAGACAGATGATAATGCAATGGGTAAGAAATGTATTTGACAAAATATTTGGTTCTGCTGATTTAAAACTTATTTATGATGTTTGCCATAATGTTGCTAAAATAGAAGAGCATGAAGTTGATGGAGAAAAAATGCAGTTGTGTGTGCACCGCAAGGGCGCAACTCGTAGTTTCGGTCCTGGCAGGTTGGAAATTCCTCAAATTTATCGTGAAGTAGGACAGCCAGTTATTATTCCAGGGAGCATGGGAACAGCATCTTATGTTCTTGTTGGTACTAAAAAAGCAGAGCAGGTTTCCTTTGGCTCAACAGCTCATGGAGCAGGAAGAATTATGTCGAGACATCAAGCATTAAAAAGTTTTCGTGGTGAAAAGATTAAACAAGAACTAGCAGAAAAAGATATTGAAATTAAAGCAGGTGGCTGGAAAAGCATTGCAGAAGAAGGTCCTGGCGTTTACAAAGATATTGATGAAGTTGTAAAAGTCAGCCATGAACTTGGAATCGGAAATCTTGTTGTAAGAGTTAAACCGTTGGCGGTTATGAAAGGTTGAAAATCTAATTTTTTAATGCTTCTTGAACAAAAGGTATTAATCTATTAGATTTATAACCACAAATAAGACATCTTTCTCCTGAATTTGAATAATGAGAAGGAAGCTTTGAAACAAGAACTATGCTTAATTTAGGATTCTGTTCTAAGAGATGCTTAACATTTCCATCAAAAGTAACACTTAAATGAGCAATTAAAACTTTATAATCTCTTAATCTTCCATAGTATTTTTCCCAAAATATTTCATTTGCAAGTCTTAAAATTCCTTTTTCTTTTTTATTATCAATACAATCAACTTCAATTCCTTCTTGTCTCAATTTTTTAGCTAATGGTGATGTATTAAATTTATAATCTCCATATAAAACTTCTGCCATTTTACATTAAAACTTCTCGTGTATATAAATATTATTGAGCTAAACTAGATATAAATTCGCACGGTCAATCTAAACCCAAACTTATTCTTATTGCTAAATCAACTTTTTTCATAATATGTTCATTTAAAGAACTTAACTTCTTGATAATTCTTCTTTTGTCTATTGTTCTTATTTGATTTAATAAAACTGTAGAATCTCTATCTAATCCTGAATCCTCTTTTTTTAAAAAAACATTTGTCGGATATTCTTTTTCATAGACCCTTGAAGTAATTGGTGCCACAATTATTAAGGGGCTAAATTGATTTGAGATATTATTCTGTATAACAAGGGCAGGTTTTGTCCTTACTTGTTCTAAACCAAGAACTGGCTCAAAATTTATTAAAAAAATATCTCCTCTTAAAATTTTCTTTACCATTCCCAATCTAATTCCCCTTCAGTAGCTTTCCATTCTTTATTTATTCTTAAGCTATCTTTTGCCATAGCCTTGCACCCTTCAATTAATAATGCTTTTTGTTTTCTTTTACATTCTTCAGCAGTTTTCATTAATTCTAGAATAACCTGTTCATAAGTTTCTCTTTTAGATTTAAGTCTATCTAATTCTCTTTTCACACCCTCGTTTAATTGAATTGTTGTTACCATACCACTATAGAATAACTATAGTTTATAAATCTTTTATTTAGATAGTTTTATTAATCTATTAGTTTTTTAATTTATATGGAAATAATATTTATTAGGCATACTGAAAAGGAAGAAACTGGAGAAGACCCCCATCTAACAAAAAAGGGTATTAAACAAGCAAAATATCTTTCCGAGAGATTAAAAAAGGAAAAATTTAAAGAATTTTATTGTAGTGATATGAACAGAGCAAAACAAACTGCCACAATTGTATCAAAAAAGATTGGGATAAAACCAAAAATAAAACAATCTCTCAATGAATTTAAATCAGAAGTCTTAATAAAAAATAAAAATAGATGGGATAAAGAAGAAAAAAAACATTATAAAGAACTTACTCATTTCCTTAAAAATTTGGCAAATAACCCTGATAAAAATAAAGTTGTTTTGATAATAGCACATGGTATTACAAATAGAATAATTCTTTCATATTTATTGGATTTGAATTTTAAGAATCTAATAAGATTCAGGCAATCAGAAGCAGGGTTAAACTCAGTTTATTGGGTTGAGAAATTTAAAAATTGGAGATTAAAAATTTGGAACGATAATAAACACATACCAAAAAGATTAAGGTGTAATGGGGCTAATTATTAGATATTTAATAATCTATTTTCCAAAACAACAATTATTATAAATAATAAAATCTATGCGAATATATGAAAAAATTGTTAAAGAATGCTATAAAAACAGCTATTTTATCTTCTGCATTATTTTTCACAACCTTTTCTGAAAAAGCAAAATCAGAGCCATTTAAAAAAATTGCAAAAGTTCCAGGTTACAGTGTTCCTGTTCTTGGTGATATTAATAATGATGGTCTTGTTGATTTAGTTGTTGGCGATAAAAATGGAAACTTAAATTTATTTTTAAATACAGGCACAGCAACAAACCCTCAATTCACAGAAGAAACAGAAACATATGCTGGCATAAATGCAGGAGAACATGTAGCTCCCTATTTTTGTGATATTAATAATAACGGAAAAGCTGAATTGTTTATGGGGAATAGAGATGGCAGTATATTCTCATATACAACTATTGGAACATTAGAAGAGCCAGTCTGGGAACAAACAACAATCTTTCAAGATATAGATACAGGGAGTTGGGCTAAGCCATGCTTTTATGATGTTGATAATGACGGAGATTTAGACTGCTTAGTTGGGGAGTACCAGGGCAATTTAAATCTCTTGGAAAATATAGGCAACACAGCAGTGCCTTTATTTGAATTGTCTACAGAGAGTTTTCAGGATATAGATATCGGAAGCAGAGCAGCTCCTTTTGTTTGCGATTTTAATAGCGATGGAAAAACAAACCTGTTTATTGGAAGAGGAGATGGTAAAATAAGCTGGTATGAACAAAAGACAACAATTGGCTCATGGCAAAATATTACAGATAATTATAATTTAATAGATGTTGGAGAGTCAAGTACAATTGCTCTTGCAGACATTAATCACAACGGGAAGATAGATGCATTTATAGGAGCAAAAAATGGCTCTGTATTTTTATGTGACGATTTTTTTAATAAGATAATATTATATCTTGAGCCATACAGAAAGACAATAAGATTAAAATTTGAAGGCAAGCCACAAACAGAGAGTTATACAATATTAAAAAGTTCTGATTTATCAGATTGGACAGAGACTAATACTATCACAAATCAAGGCTATAATGAATGGATTGATTCTGAAGTTTCTGATAAAGGATTTTATAAAATAAAGTGAAGGGAGTGAAGTAAGGTTTTGTTTATAATACCAACAAAATCTTTTGTTATTTCTTTTATTGTTTGCAATACCAACAAAGTTGGTTATACCAACCGAAAGCTTTATAAACAGAGTTTGTGTTGGTTATACCAACATGAGAATGGAAGAAGAAATAATTTTGCGAGAAAATATAAAAGAATTTATAAGTTCTGCTGAACTTGTTTATAATAAAGGAGACTTTACATCCTCAACAATTCTATATTTTAAAACATTATTTTCTGTTTTAGATTTAATAATTTTAAAAAAAACTGGTAGAATACCAAAAGACCATTCAGAGAGATTTCTTTTTCTGAAGCTACATTTCTTAGATTTATATAACTTACTTGAGAAGTATTATCCTGTTTATCGAGATACTTATACAACAAAAATAAACAAGACAGTTTGTGGGGAAATAAAGAAAAATGTTGAGAAAATTATTAAAGAATACAAAATTCTTGAAAATAATTAAAAAATATCTTAAAGATGCAGAAATAGTAGATATTTTATTATTTGGCTCTATCACGAGAGGTAAAGAGAAACTAAGAGATATCGACATTTTAATTATTTTTATTTCAAAGGAAAATCTAGAAACTGAATTTAAATTAAGGAGAGAGCTTAAAAATATTGGTTTGAATATCCATATAACCGGCAAGGGATATAATGAGTTGTTTAGTTCAAGTTTTCTTGCGAAAGAGTCTATTTTAACTGAAGGATATAGTATGAAACAGAAAAAATTTCTGGCTGAGAGTTTTGGATATTTAAGTTTTATACTTTTCAAATACTTTCTTAAAGGAATGAGTAAATCTACTAGAATGAGATTTTATTACTCTTTGTATGGTAGAGGTAAAGACAAAGGAATTCTTGTGAAATTCAATTCTTATAAATTTTCAGACAGCGTCCTTCTTGTGCCATTTGAAAAAACAGAGGAAATAAAAAGATTTTTGGATAGTTGGAGCATAAAATATCTTGAAGTGCCTGTTCTTATACCAAAAAGAATAGTTAATTATAAAATTTTTATAGAAAAATAAAATGATATCTTCAGAAAGCATTAAGAAATTATTAAAAAAAGCAGGTGCCAAAAGAATCAGTAAAAATGCTTGTTTAGAAGCGAGAAAATTTTTGGAAAAGCAGATATTGTTGATAGGAAAACTGGCAGAAAGAAATGCGGTTTATTCTGGAAGAATAACACTCAGAAAAGAAGATATTAAAAAAGCAATAGAGGAAATTGAAGAATAAAGAACAAGATAGAGATATAAAGTAAATTCCAGAAGTTTATATTTTTCCAATTGCCCCCGCTTAGTTTTGATACTTGGTTAATAATTAATAGACTTATAGATAGATATAGAATAAACGAGCTCTGAGTTTATCAAGCAGATAGACATTATAGAGAGCGAGTGAAACGAGCTAAAAGGCTATGTGTAATTCCTAGATCATAAACTCTGGAATAATATTCCATTCATGTTTTGCTCTATTCAAAACATTGATATTGTGGTTAATCCATCTAAGCGTCTCTTCATTTACCCTCGCTGAATTAAGTTTAGAATAAACCTTATCTCCATGCAACATTTTCTTGCTTTGATTAGCTGTTTCAACATTGCTTCTTTTATGATAATGTTTGCCATATTCTTCTTTGTTGTCTTTTGATTCTTGATTCATTTTTTTCCAAGAAGGACAACCTCCTTGTTTACCATTCCAACTCTTTTTACAATTGAAATAGGGTTTGCCTCCAACTTCACTAACCTTTTTGCAATTGGCTTTTGCCCAATACATCCCATCTCCGCTCCACTCATCAATTTGAAAGTTCTTATTAGTTTTATCAGCGTGCTCCCTAAAAATAATATTATCTTTTCCTTTGTTAATCTCTACATTAAGAGCAGTTACAGTTTTGCTCTTAACTCCAATAGTGATGTGGTCAGTAATATGATCCCTCTTCCTAATTCTCTTTTTTATTCTTAAGCTGTACCAAGTTGAGAATAATTTAGTTCTTATTCCAGTTGAATCAGTAGCAAAATCCTTTTCTATTTTAGCAAGAGGCTTAGAGCTCTCTTCTATAAGCTCATCCAAAACATTAAGCAAGATTGGTTCTGCTCTGTAGTTGCATAATGTTTTGAAGTAAGGAATCTTAACATGGATAAGTTTAACTTTTCTAAAGAGCTTCAGCAAGCTCTTGGCTCTTCTTGCTGATAAGTTTGGAAACTTATGCCAAACTAAGAGACATGTTATAACTCTTCTCATTCTCTTAGTTTTACACACTTTAAAACCAAGATACTTAACAAAATCAAATAAGTTCAAGAATTCACTCTCTTGAACTTTATTATACAATGCTTCATCTCTTGGCCACCTCTTTTTCTTTTTCATATATTTTATTGTGCCTAACTATACTTATAATTTTCTGTGTTGCATTATATATAATAAACAATAGAAAAGCTTTTAAACTATTTGTGCCTAATGAAATAATGATGGTGTATCTAAGAAAAAAGAAAATTAAAGGACATAGTTATTATTATCTTGTAAGAGGGGATTTAATAAATGGAAAAGTAAAACAAAAAGTTTTATATTATATTGGTACAGCTGAAACATTACTTAAGAAATTAAGGCTTCTTGATAAACTTCTTAAGAAATAAGCTTATTTTTTACACATAGCCGAGCTAAAGAAAAAGTTTTATAAAGCTAAAAACCTTTATAAGATTAATAAAAGAGGAAAAATGAGGATGAAAAAAACAATAAAATTAGTTGTTTTGAGTTTGTTTATATTATTAAATTTTATTGTTTATGTTAGCATGGTTGAAGCAAGGTATGTAGAAGTGGATGGAGTTTGTTATGATGTAACTACATCTGCCTATACTCGTTGTGATATCAGTGCAAGCAAGTGGTGGGAGCGCTGGGAAAGTCAGAACTGTATATGTCCAACAACAGAATATTCACAAGGTAGTAGTTATGAGTATGGTGGTTGTTTTTCAGATAGTTGTGAGATTGATCTTTGTGATTCTTA
>CAZOGQ010000009.1:14118-14740 GCA_964579545.1 Candidatus Woesearchaeota archaeon
TAAAGTACCTTGTACTGATGGTATAACTAGTTGGGGAGCATGTTTTAGAAGTTTTAAAGGCAGTCAATCATTTTCTAGCGATGTTTGTAATGACTATTCATTCCCAGAGACTAATGATTATTGTTATTTGATATGCAAAAAACCAGTGGATGGTAGTCTTTGCGGTGGTGGACACCCCCCACAAGATACAACTCCCCCAACTACAACAGCAACTGCAATAAAAGTTATGGAAAATGGCGTAAGTACGGGTTCTTATTCATTAGTTGAACCTGTTTCATTTACAAGACGTGATGTTGAAGTAACTTTAGCCTGTAGTGAAATTGCATGCTCAACATTTTATTGTATTCACAGATATGGAGATCTTTGTAATCCTACTTCTTGGTTAGCTTATTCTACTTTAAATAAACCAAAAATAACAGTTGAAGGAACAACTTATATTAGCTATTATAGTAGAGATAGTGCAGAAAATAGGGAAATTCCACCAAAATCATCAATAATAAAAATAGATTCAACTGATCCAACTACAACAGCTTATTTAACAAGTCCCCCTGGAGGAAGTGAATATACATCTGAAGCACCTGCAACTCAAGACTCAGTTAAAATAGAATTAAGTTGTGATGAT
>CAZOGQ010000010.1:0-2726 GCA_964579545.1 Candidatus Woesearchaeota archaeon
TTTTTATTAAGGGATTTTTTATTTTTCTCACCTGAATTATTGCCTTTAAGAAGTTGTTGTATTACTTTATTTTTTGCTTTTTTTGTTTTAATGAAATAATATATGCCTCCTACAAAAACAGCAATTATTAATATCACAAGAATAATTGCTCCAATATTGGATTTTTTCTTTAATACATTAAAACTTACATTTGTTTTTATTTCATTAACCCCAAAATCATCTTTGTATGAAAGATTAACTGGAAATTCAAATTCCCCAGGTTCGTCTACAATAAAGGTTAAGACAGCTGGACCATCTTCATCTGAATCAAGTGCACCAATAAATGATTGTTTTAACCCTTGGAATGGGTGATCCACATATACTTCTACTGATTTTGCAGTGCCATCACCAGTATTTTCAATTCTTAAAGTTAGTTCAACAGTTTCTCCTTCTCTTGGGAGTACAGGCTTAGTTTTAAGTGATGCTATACCCAACTCTGCTTTGTCTCCCATGACGTTAAAAGTGATATTATAATTTTTTATTATTGAGTATTCTTTTTTTCCATAAGACAGCCTTGTTTTAATCAAATGAGTTCCAGGTTGGGCGTCCTCGGTTGTTTTCATGTGATATGTAATAAATCTTTCACTGTTTCCATAATATAATTTAGAAATATTAATAATCAAAGGTTCTTTAATTTCAAGGTCAACTGGAGGATTTAATAATTCAAAAGAAATATATTCAGGCATTTCATCTCCACAATTTTCAATTTGTATACCTACAGTAAATTCTTCGTCAACACCAATTGAACTTGGGCGGATATCTGAGATTTCTGCTTGAACACAACAGCCCCCATCTAATGCTGAAACATTAACTAATAAAAATAAACAGAGAATAGTGGCTAAACTTACAAGCATGAATTCCTTTATTGTTTTCATTTTTACCTCTTTTATATATAATGGAATAAAGGTTTTTAAATGTTAAGAAAAAGTATCTTATCAAGGAAGCTAATTAAGAGTTTGTTGAAGTAAAATGCTGCTTTTAGAGCAAGATGATTTGAGTTTAAATAATCATAGTTTTTTTTGATTATTTTCCTTTAGCCCTTTTCTTATGAGCCTTTCTTCGTTGAGCTCTTATACTTCTTGCTCTGGCTTTTCTTCCTGTTCTTTTTTGTGGCATTTTTTGTTTTCCTTATTTTAATTATCTTATCGCATTCACTGATATTGAATGCCCCATATAGGACCGAATATGGCCTATTTTCCAACATTGCACCAATGGGGAATCGAATTTTTTTCGATGCACCGACTCGCAATGAAGATTTTGCCTTTATTCTTTGTTTTCCCTCCACTTTTGTGAATATAATTGATTTCATTCCCCCTTTTTTTGTTTTTATAGACGGTAAAAAGACCTTGGAGTTTATATAAGTTGTTGTTATTGTTAGTTTAAATATTTGCTGGTGTTTTCTATTCAAAGTCTTCGAGCCTAATTTTTCCGTTTTTATCTACAATTTTTTGTATACTCATCTCAGCTCCCTTGAGTTCTTTATCGCAAAACTTTAGCAATTCTGCGCCTTCTTTAAACTTTTTTATTCTATCTTTTAAAGGCAAATCTGCTTCTTCAAGTGAAGAAACAATTTCTTCTATCTTCTTTAAAGCATCTTCAAATGATTTTTCTGGCATCTTTAGTATTTACTTCCGAGTTTATTTCTCCATCCTTAACTATTGTAGAAATCACATCTTTTGGGTTTATATTCTTTATGCTTGAAACAATTTTATCTTGCTTTATTGTAATGCTATATCCTCTTTCAAGTATTGAGTATGGGCTTAATGCACTTAATTTACCATCAAACAATCTTAATTCTTTTTTGAGAAATTCAATTTTATCAATAAATGCTCTTTTAATTTGAACTGTTCTTTCATCTAAAATCTGTTTGTTATCTTCTACTAATTTTAAGGGTCTTTGAAAAATTGGTCTGCTTATAATATGAAGGATGCGCTGTCTATAGGATTCTACTTTCCTTGCAATAGGATCACATAATCTATTCCCTAAGCTAGCAAACGTATTTTGGATTTCTATTTTATTTGGCACAACCAATTCAGCAGCTGCAGAGGGAGTATGTGTTCTTTTGTCTGCTACAAAATCGGCAATTGTAAAATCTGTTTCATGACCTATACCTGTAATTATTGGGGTCTTTGACTTAAAGATTTCCCTTGCGACAATTTCCTCATTAAAAGGCCATAGGTCTTCAAAAGAACCTCCACCTCTTGCAATCATTATCACTTCTACATAAAGTTTGTTCAATGTTTTTATTCCTTTGACTATCATTTCTTTTGCTTTATCTCCTTGAACTAAAGAAGGATAAATAGTAATTTCAACAGGAGGATATCTCCTCTTAATTGTTTTTAGTATATCTCTAATAGCTGCTCCTTCTATAGAAGTAACAATTCCTATTGACTTAGGGAATCTTGGAATCAATTTTTTGAACTCTTGTTTGAATAGACCCTCTTTTTCTAATTTTTCTTTTAATTGTAAGAATTTTTGATGAAGTTCTCCTTGTCCAGCTAGTTGCATTTCTTGAATAATTATTTGATAAACGCCCCTTGACTTGTAAATCTCTGCATATCCTTTCACAAGAACATTCATACCCTCCGCTGGTTTGAATTTTAGATTAATATTTGATCCATAAAACATAACACATTTAATAATAGAATTTTCGTCTTTAAGATCAAGATACATGTGTCTCTTAGCAG
>CAZOGQ010000010.1:2736-3009 GCA_964579545.1 Candidatus Woesearchaeota archaeon
CTCCTTGAACCCAAATATTCTGTAAAATTTTATCTTTCTCTACCAAATTCTTCAGATATGTTGTGATCTCATCAACAGAATATACTTTAGTATCAGATTTAGGATTTGGGTTCATTTTGAAAGGGGGGTTTTCTTTATTTTAGATAATAGAAAAATAATCTCCTTTTCTTCTCTAATCTTACTCAAAAATTCTTCTGGAACTTGGCTCTCTAATTTGTCTTTGGGGTAAAAAATTCTTTTTTGAATTTTTTTAAAGATTTTAATAAAATCTGT
>CAZOGQ010000010.1:3019-11296 GCA_964579545.1 Candidatus Woesearchaeota archaeon
GACCTGAGTTGCGCAGACCGTTCACGGCTGCGTTAAGAAGTCTTTCTTTTTCAGCTTCAGAAGCATTTTCAAGTTTCTTTTTCTCTTCTTCTTCTTTTCTTTCTAATTCTCGCTGACGAAGTTCTTTTAATTCTTTTTTAAGAGTTTCATATTCATCTTTATTAATTGAAGTTAACCAATATAATAATTGTTTTTTAAGCTCTTTCTCTTGTTCTTGCAATTCCTTTAGTCTTATTTTAATCTCTGTGTAATTTCTTAATAAATCCTCGTCAATTTTTCTATTTTCCTCTACCATTTTATTAACAGAGATCTTAAGCAAACTTCATTTTTAACAATTTCTATACTCTAAAACTTCACTGCACTCCCAAGGCATCAAACTTATCTGCTTTTGATGCCCCATCTGGGAGTTGACCAATTTTATCCTGAATGCCCCCGCCGGAATGGTGTTGGAAGCAATAGGAGCTTGGACATCTCTTTTTATAAATCTTGGATATATTTAATTGCAGGTATTTTTGGGTATTTCTTCCTTAAATTAGAGTGTTCTGGCAATGCCCACCCTAAATTGTCCTTTGTCCAATCTTCTTTATAGATGCTATCTGCTCAGCATATTCAGAATGAGGAGAGATAGATCTATCCTGTTGCAAAGGATAAATCTGGAAGAACTGTTGCTCATGTAAGAAAAGTAAGGAAGGATAAAAAATAAAATGACCGACTTCAAGAATAATTTTTCATGGTATAAATCAAGAGATTATTTATTATAATCTTGCCAACATCAATTAACTCAATTCCTTTTTCTGTACAGATTTTATGTTTTTGGAATCTATAACCTCTGACTAGTATTTTCAAGTCTTACCATATATTTATAAACTTAGATTTAAATAAATCAACATGGTAAATTTTAAATCTAATGATAGGGATAGGAAAGATAGCCGGGGCAGTCGGGGTGGATTCAGAGCCAAATCCGGCGGTAGCCGATTTGGTGGGGGGAGATCTAGAGGACGAAGCGAATTCGGAAGAGGTTCTAAAAGATTTGAAAGAAAACCTCTTGAAATGTATGATGTTATCTGTGATAAATGTGGAAAAGAATGTCAAGTTCCATTTAAACCCTCAGGGGATAAGCCTGTTCTTTGTAGTGATTGTTTTGAGAAAAGTGGAGGTTCAAACAGAAGTTTTGGTCTAAGAAATAGAGATAGACCATCGCCATCTGGAAAGTCTTCAGAGCAATTTAGCAAAATTGAAGCAAAACTTGATAAGATAATCAAGGCTTTAAAGATTGATTCTGAATAATTGACTATTTCTTTTTTATGTCAGAAATGCATATGTGAAAACCACCTCCTAAACAGGATGTGGATGAAGCATTTCTGAGCACAAGAAAATTGTCATTAAATTTACAATTTTCTGTGCAGAAAATTCCTTTATTCTAGAAGGAATTTTCATGCATCCTAAAATTCCAAACAAACCACACCTTTCAATGTGTGGTAACACAAAGGAATTTTTTGATATAACTAATACTCTTGATTAATATAATTTATAATGATTGATAAAAATATAAGTGCCCCCGCCGAGCAAGAAGGTAAAATGTTATATTCAAGGGATTTTTTTGCCTCGATTATTAAAATAACTGCACTGGTTGTTTTTTTGTAATTATAACTAAGAAATAAAATATATAAAACTAACTAAATAAAATAAAAAATTATATTTTTATGACTCCTGTTTGCCAGTCTCTTAAGATTTTTCTAGAGGTTCTATCAGTATCTACTTCATTGCCTTTTTTCAAGTAGTTTAGTTTTCTTCCGAGTTTTTCTAGAAAGACTTCTGAGTCATTTTTTGATTGAATTTTATAATGTTTTTCTAAAACCATCGCATATTCTTCCATTAATGATGAGATTACGAGTTCAGGATATTTTATTTTGTTGTGTGATCTAGCTCCGAGTTTTGCATGCAAGGATATTTTTTCTTCATCCTCATGAGAATACTTTGATGTTGGAATAACTCCTGGACTATCTAATAATAAAATTTTAGAAGTTAATTTTATTTTTTGCAGGCCTTTTGTAAAACCAGATTCAGAGCCTACGCCAGCAGAAGTTTTTCCCTTTAGTAAATTAATTACAGAGCTCTTACCCACATTAGGATATCCAATAACTCCAACTTGAATTCTATTGAAAGTGTTTTCTTTTGAGTGTTTTACTTTTCGAGCTTCAATCTTAATTCTTTCTCTTAGTTTTTTTATTCCTTTTCGTTTTGTGCATGAAATAAAAACATAGGGGCTTAGATTTTTTATTCTTTTGTTTGCTAAAGATAAATCTGATTTATTAAAAATATGAATAAGTATTTTTCCGCTATTTTTAATTAATTCTTCAATTTCTTTGTTTCTTGTTTCTTCTATAAATCTTGAATCTAGTACTTGAAGAATAATATCAGAAGTGTCAACTACCTTAAGTAAGATATCTGGAAATTTTGGCTTTTGTTTTTTTATGTTTTTCAATCTTTGAGTTGAATGTATTTGTCTTTTTGATACCATAATAAGATATAGAATAAATAGTTTTTAAATTAAGTGATTAAAGTTTATTATTCCTTCAAGACTGCTTTAATTTATAAATCTTATCGAGAACAAATGCATGCAACGGGAGTGATGGATAGAGGAAACCTTATAAACCTTTGTCCCCATAAAACCCAGAGGTTTTTGATATGTGAAGATGGGAAAAATAAAAATTACGCAGAAAGGTTTACTAATCATTACTAAAAAGACAATTGAGAAACATAAAAAAACTATCGAAAAAGCAAAAAAATCAAAAAGATTTAAATCTTCGAGTGATAAAATTTTTGAAGAGGTTTTAACAGACAATCCCGAATTAGCTAACATCATTATACCAACATTAGAATCTGATAAATCCGATGATTTTAAATCAGGCTATCTTGCAGGATTTACTACCCTTTATGATCTTCTAAGAAAACAAGCTAAAAGTTCTTGATTTACATATAAATTTAATGAAATTTTCAACTTTCCTTATACAAAAACACTAACGAAACCTCCTGCGTAATTTTCCATTACTAATAGAAACCCAAACAACCCACATACTTTAATATGGAATAAAACGCAAGGTTTTTATGATATTTATATTTTTCTAAGCAACTGATATCATATATTATTGTAAATCTTTTTTCTATAACCTATTCTTAAGACAATAATTTTTCTCCCAGAAACAACTATATCAACAATTGCCCTATACTTCAAAATTCTTAATCTCCACAATTTATATCCTTTTAATCTTTTAAGATGTCTGAAAGGGTTTTCCCTTAATGAATAAATTCTTTTCAAGATGATCTCAACATCTTTTTTTGGAATTTTTTTAAGGAACTTTTTTGCTGTTTTAGTAATCTCTATAACATACATTTTAATTAAGAGTTACTCCTAATTCTTTAGCCACTTGCTCTATAGGAAAAACTTCCCCTCTTCTTATTTCCTCTAAAGATTCTTGAATCTCTTTTATTTCTTCTTCACTAAGGGTTTCTTCCTCATACTCATCTAATAGATTTTTCAATACCTCTTCATAAGATTCTCTTTCATATCTTTTAAGTATCTTCAACCTTTCTAAAGTTTGAGGACTTATTTGTACAGTTGTTTTTTCCATCTTATATAGTGACTATAATAACTATATAAATCCTTCGATTTAGAAAAATGCCCCCCCGCCGAACTTTGGCCAAAAAGTCTCGATTCCCCAACAAACTATATCAGTTTGATATCAAGTTGATATGAGGTTACTATAAGTTTACTATTCAGTTTTTGCTTGTAATCTTCCCTTATTTATATAAATAAATCTTATTGTATCTAATGCTTCTTTAAAATGCTCATCTGGATTAGTTGGTTTTAAATTTGATGTAAGAATATAAGACTCACTCTTTGGTCTGTCTGAAATAGGTAGCTCTCTCCCATCAGATAATCCTGCTACAGTTGTTCCTTCTCTTGTTCTATGCACATAACATAAAAGATTTTCATCTCTTAAATTAGCAATATAAAATCCTTCTCCAAGCTCACATTGATTCATATTTTCTTTGTGGCTTTAATCTATTCAAATATTATTGTGTTGTAGGATCTAGAAATAAGTTGCCTAAAAAATGCCCCCACCGAGCAAGTGGACATTTTGTCTACTTTAATAGGTATTTACCGTTGCTGTTTATTATTATAACTATCTGTGACAGCAAGGCAGGAAAGGAGAACAATTAAAATTATTTAATTTTACTCAATGATACTCCGTGCCCTTGGCGCGAAGTGGTTCACTTTTTTAATTGCAGTCCCTTGTCTATCTCTCTTGAAATTTTTTTAAGGTTTTTAAAAGTAGAGATAATATCTTCTTCAATACTTTGTGTTAAATCTCTAAGATTATTAATTCTTAGTGCGTATCTTTTATCTTTTTCAATAACTAAACCAGATTCCCTTAATCTGGAGATGTGATGAATTACTGTTGCCCTTGATAAATTAGAGAGTTGCGCAATTTGTTCTGAAGATAATGGCTGTCTTTCTTTTAACAAATTTATAAAAATTCTAAAAAGAGATTTTTCTTTATCTCTTTTATTAAACATACCAAGGCAGTTAGAAAACCATTGTATTTCCTGATTCAAGTTTAAATCCTTTGGTTTTTCAGAGTTTATAATTATAATTCTTTTTACATAATTCATTGGAATAAATATACAGAAACATTTATAAACTTGTTGATTTAAAGTCTACTATGATGTTGATTTAAAGTCTACACAAAAGATTTAATTTTGTTAATCATTAAAAATGAAGAAAAACAAAAAAGCTAAGGAAGAAGAATATTTAGAACAATTACAGAGATTGCAAGCAGAATTTGATAATTATAGAAAGAGAAGTGATAAAGAAAAACAAGAAATTTATGATAATGCTAATGAAAAGTTGATTATTAGGTTATTAGATATTTTGGATAGTTTTGAATTAGCATTAAAACATAATAGCGACAAAGGAGTAGAAATGATTTACTCACAGTTATATTCTTTATTAGAAAGTAAAGGCTTAAAAATAATCAAAGCTAAAGGAAAATTTAATCCTGAAATTCATGAGGCATTAATCCAAGAAAAAGGATATGAAGAAGATATGATTATTGAAGAATTGCAAAAAGGTTATTTTTTAAACGACAAGGTTATAAGGCCCTCAAAAGTAAAAATAAGCAAAATAAAAATAAGGGGGGGTAATAAAAATGGCTAAAATAATTGGAATTGACTTAGGAACAACATTTTCAGCTGTAAGCGTTTTAGAGGGAGGCAAAGCAAAAATTATTCCTAATTCTGAAGGAAACACTACAACTCCAAGTGTAGTTTCTATTAAAGGCGATGAGATTTTAATTGGAGAGATAGCTCGGAGACAGGCAATTGCTAATCCTCAAAATACTGTGAGAAGTATAAAAAGGTTAATGGGCAAAAAAGAGAAAATAAAAATAGAAAATAAAGAATATACGCCCGAACAAATTTCTGCAATGATTCTGCAAAAATTAAAAACAGATGCAGAAAACTATTTAGGGCAAGAAGTTAAAGACGCTGTAATAACCGTTCCTGCTTATTTTGAGGATGCTCAAAGGCAAGCAACAAAAGATGCAGGAGTTATTGCCGGATTAAGTGTTAAAAGAATTATAAACGAGCCAACAGCTGCATCCTTAGCTTATGGATTAAACAAAACAAATAATCATACGATATTAGTTTTTGATTTTGGCGGGGGAACATTTGATGTTTCTATTTTAGAACTAGGAGATGGTGTGTTTGAAGTTAAAGCAACATCAGGAAATAATCATCTTGGAGGGGATGATATTGATGATAAAATTATTGAATATTTAGTTAAAGGATTCAAAAAAGAAAATGGAATTGATTTAAATAAAGATAATCTCGCATTACAACGGCTTAAAGATTCTGCTGAAAAAGCTAAAATAGAATTAAGTTCTGCTCGACAAACTGAAATAAACATTCCATATATAACTGCAGATAGTTCTGGGCCAAAACATCTTAATATTAAATTAACAAGAGCAAAATTTGAAGAAATTTGTGAGCCAATTTTTGAAAAATTAAAAGAGCCAACAAAGCAAGCATTAAAAGACTCAAAAACTGGCAAAATAGACAAAATAATTTTGGTTGGCGGAAGCACAAGAATCCCAAAAGTTCAAAAAATTGTTAAGGAAATTACTGGATTAGAGCCTGATAAATCTATTCATCCAGATGAAGCTGTTGCTTTGGGTGCAGCTATACAAGCAGGAATTCTTGGAGGAGAAGTAAAAGATATTTTATTATTAGATGTTACTCCTTTAACTTTAGGTATAGAAACACTTGGAGGAATAAGAACTCCATTAATCGAAAGAAACACAACAATCCCTACTAAAAAAAGCCAGATTTTTTCTACTGCTGCTGATAATCAACCAGCAGTAACGATTAATGTCTTACAAGGTGAAAGGGAGATGGCTGGAGACAATAAATCCTTAGGTAGATTTGATTTAGTTGGAATTCCTCCTGCACCAAGGGGAATTCCTCAAATAGAAGTTACATTTGATATAGACGTAAATGGAATTGTAAAGGTTTCTGCTAAAGATTTAGGAACAGATAAAGAACAAAGAATTACAGTCACGGGCGGTTCTGGATTAAACAAAGATAAAATAGAAAAAATGGTTAAAGAATCGGAAAAGCATAAAGAAGAAGACAAAAAGAAAAAAGAAAAAATAGAAATTGAAAATAATGCTGAAACTTTAATTTATTCTACAGAAAAAATGTTAAAAGAACACGGAGATAAAGCAGACAAAAGTACAAAAGAAAAAGTAGAAAAAGAATTAAATGAATTAAAGGAAATTATTAAAGAGGATGATACTGAGAAAACAAAGAAAAGATTAGAAGCGTTGGAAAAAGTTTCTCAAGAATTTGGAATGAAGATGTATCAAAAAGTTGCTGAAGAGCAGGCAAAAAAACAAGCTGAAGAAGATAAGAAAAAATCTGAAAATAATTCTAAAAAAGATAAAGAAAAAGTTGTTGATGCAGAAGTTGTTGAGGAAGAGAAGAAAAAATAGATTTTTATGAGAAATTTTAAAAGTATTTATAAGGGGGTATGAATATTTATGGTTAGAAATAGAAGGACAAAATATGAAAAAAAAAGATTATTATAAACTTCTAGGAATAGACAAAAATAGCACAAAGGAAGAGATTAAAAAAGCTTATAAAAAATTGGCTTTGAAATATCATCCCGATAGGGCTCCTGAAGAAAACAAAAAAGAATATGAGGAGAAGTTTAAAGAAATCAGCGAGGCATATGCTGTTTTGAGCGACGATACTAAAAGAAAACAATATGATAGTTTTGGGCATTCTGCTTTTGACCAGAGATATAGCCAAGAAGATATTTTTAGGGGGGCAGATTTTTCAAGTATTTTTGAAGAGCTTTTTAGCAATAATTTTGGCTTTGGTGATTTTAACATATTTGACATTCTTTTTGGAGAAAGGGATAGGATTAGAAAAGGAAGAGATTTACAATATGATTTAGTTATTAGTTTTGAAGAAGCTGTATTTGGAACTAAGAAAGAATTGAGATTAAGAAAAAATATAATCTGTCCAAAATGTAATGGTACGGGAGCAGAAAATAGAGAATTAATAAAATGTGCTGAATGTGGTGGAAATGGGCGTATAACTATCAATAGAAGAACTCCTTTTGGAATTTTTAGTCAAACTATCCTATGTAATAAATGCGGTGGAAATTGCGAGGTTCCTAAAAAAAATTGCAGATATTGCAAGGGGAGTGGGATAGTAAAAGAAGATAAAAAATTAAAAATTAAAATACCTCCAGGAATAAATAATGACCAAATCCTGAGAATTGAAGGTGAAGGTGAAGTTATTAAAAATGGAGAAGCAGGAGATTTGTTGGTTATAGTTGATATTAAACCACATAAAATTTTTGAAAGACAAGGAGACGATATTTATATTATACTTCCAATAAATTTTTCTCAAGCTGCACTTGGAGACAAAATTAAAATTCCTACACTGTATGGGGGTACTATAATCAAGATTCCTTCTGGAATTGAATCAAACACTGTTTTGAGATTAAAGGGGAAAGGAGTCATTAATATGGATGGTTACAGTAGGGGAGACCAATTTGTCAAAATTAAAATTAAAACTCCTGATAAATTAACTAAAAAACAAAAAGAATTATTTGAAGAATTATCTAAAACAGAAAAAAGAAACTTAAAACCTGAAAAAGGATTTTTTGGAAGAATTAGGAATTTTTTTAATTAAAAAGAGACA
>CAZOGQ010000010.1:11306-14653 GCA_964579545.1 Candidatus Woesearchaeota archaeon
CAAAAAAATTTATGTCATTTTAAAAAATTGGAGCTAAAGGCAGATATCTCATATGTCTTGAATCTTTTTTAATTTACCAACATACTCAACTGTTCTTTTATCAATTTTTAATTGTTTAATGATTTATTCAAAAGACAATTCTTTTTCTAAGCCCAATAAAACTAAATCGAGCATTTCATATGAGAGTTTAATAACATACTCATCTATAGTACTAGAATTTCTATTCCCTTTTTTGCTTGATTTTTGATACCAGTGCCAAAATGCTTTGAAAATTTTAACAAAATCTGCTGTTGACTTATAGGGTCTTCCATCTTGCTTAAGAATCGTGCCATTTCTCATGCCTGTAAAAAATCTATGCAATTGTAATTCAGTAATATTTGTAATCTTTTCTGATCTATACAGTTCTTTAAATCTCTTACAAATAGAAATAAGCCTTATTTTAAGAGAGTTTAATCTGATATAACTTCTTGTACCTTTTTTAGTAGAAATAGCTACATTTATGCCAATTTCCATATCATCGAGATATTGCAGGATTAAACCAGAATCATATTTGCTTATTGTAGGTATGCCTTTTTTAGATTCTTTCTTCAATTCGAGGTATCTTTCTTTATGATTATAGGGATCTATTTTTGTCATTGTTCACTTAGATTGTTTATTTTTATAAACAACGTGGATAAAATGTTAATACAAAAAATCCCATCAAAATCACGTAATACGTAAATGCCCCCGCCGGACGCAGAGTTATAGAAAGGGGTATAAACTTACTAATCTTCTAGGATTTTAACACTATGCCTTCTTTCAATCTTAATGGCTAATTTTGTGGCCTTATCTTTTGCTTCTGGAAGCATAAACTTTGAATCAAGGTCTTTTTTAAGCTTTCTAATAGCTTTTTCAAGACCCATTTTCTTTGATAAAAAGTCAAACATTGTAAAATGTACTAAATTATCTGCAGACGCAACTATTTTTTCTTCTATTGCTCTTGGTTGTGGTGGTTGGCTTGTTCTGTGTCTTTCTATACATCTTATAATTTTTTTAGATTTATTTTTGTCATAATTAATTGAAATTAGAAATTCTTTTGCTGTTTTGGCAGAAGCAATATTGTGGTCCTCTCCCTTATATCCTGATATTGGATGGGTTACATCGTGCAACCATGCTCCAACCATTACTACTTCTTTATCTGTTTTTGGATAGAACTTACATAATCCTAAGGCCTCTTTTACAACATGCTTAACATGATTCTCAATAAAATATTTTGGAAGTTCTGACCTAACAAATTTTTCTATTTTATCCATATTTTCTAGAAGCAGATTTAACTTATAAATTATTCTATACCCTCTTTAATAATTAAATGCCCCCGCTGGTGGTCGAATATAGCCTATTTTCCAACATTGCACCAATGGGGCATCAAATTTTTTTCGATGCACCTACACGGCAATGAAGATTTTACCTTTATTCTTTGTTTTTCCTCCACTTTTGTGAGTGTAATTATTGATTTTTATCTTTTTAACCAAACTTAACTATTTTTCTATAAGCTTCTCTTGCTTCTTCCCTCATTCTCTCGAATGGACTAAATGAACTTAATATATCCATTGTTGCCCTAGAATAATTTTCATTATTAACACTTCCTTCTTTCTTTGCAGATTCTAATCTTCCCGTATATCTTTGTTGAGCTAAATCAATCTCTGCTATAGTTCTATCAAGCTGTTGTTTTGCCGATCTTGCTTCTTCTTCAGGACTTCTGATAAAAACACTTTGCATTGGTTTTATCATTGTTAGTTTAAGTCTCTGAGCAGCCTGATACATTTCATCTCTTGCATCAAACTTTCCAACTAAGATAGATGTTGATGGTTCTTGCTTTCTCTCTCCAAAACATTCGTTAAATTCCATTTTAAATTTTAATCTGTAACACTATTTAAAACTTTCTATTGTGATTACTTTGTAATGGTATTATTCATTGCACCTCTTCAGCATCAAACTTCCCTGCTTTCAATGCCCCCGCCGTAAGCAGGATAAGAACTGCCAATGCACTTATTTTATTAAATTTACTACAAATAGATTGTTTTTAAAAGTTGCTTGCTACTTGGGGGGTGCGGAACAATCTATAGGTTGTAGACAAAATAGAAAGATTTATAAAGATGTAGACATATTGTATATTATAGAAAATGTATCTTGAAAAAAGAAAAACAAAAAAAGGAATAAAATATTTCTTAGCTCATTCATTTAGAGAAGGGGGAAAGATACATAAGATAAGAAAGTTACTGGGATCTAATTTATCAGAAGAGGTTTTAAAAGAAAGAATAGAAAAAGCCAAACAATTAATTTTAGATGAAATTAATAAATATAAAATAATTAAAGATCCTCTTCACGATAAGATTTCTAAAGAAGAAATTGAGTTTATTAAAGGGTTACAAGCAGAAGCTAATTTAAAAGTTATTCATTTATCTGAAACTGATTGGAAGAAGTTTTCTGAATTATTTACTTATAGCACAAATGCTATTGAAGGAAGCGAAGTGACTATGAAAGAGACAAAGACTATAATTGAGAAAGGAGTATGGCCTATTAAGAAATTAAAGAATGATATAGCAGAAGCATTGGGAGTTAATGAAGCAGTTAAATATATAAGAAAAATCAAAGAACACCTTTCATTAGATTTAATAAAGAAACTTCATTATATTGTTTTTAAAAATTCTAAAGATTTCGCAGGGGAATTTAGAAGACTGGGGCAAGAAGTTGCTGTGCGGACAGGGACAGGGATAATTGTGCATGAAGGTGCTCCCTCAACAAGAGTTATCCCTTTATTAAGAGAATTAATAAAATGGTATAACAAACATAAAAATGAATATCCTACAATTCTTTTAGCAGCAGTTGTCCATAATCAGTTTGAAAATATACACCCTTTTGCTGATGGCAATGGAAGAGTTGGCAGGTTGTTATTAAATAATATTTTGTTGAAACATGAGCTTCCTCCAATAAATATAAATTTAAAAAACCAAAGAGAATATTATCAAACTTTGCAAACTTATGAAAAACAAGGAAATATAAGGCCAACAATAGAACTTATTCTTAAAGAATATAAAAATCTTAAGAAAATAATCAAATAATTCTAAAAGTAGACAATTTTGTAGACAAATTTAATTATGTAGGCAAATTAAGAATGGCTCTTCTCAAAAAAATATGTATGTCCCTAAATTTGGACAAAAATTAGACATGCCCCTGCCGAGCAAGCCACCTTTTTGTGATTTATTCAGAATTTGTTAAGAAAGTGTTAATGAAGTGTTACAAATGTTTAGCCATGTCTTGTAAAACTTCATATCCTGCTTGAACCCTTTCTTCTGGAGTTTTAGGTC
>CAZOGQ010000011.1:0-14277 GCA_964579545.1 Candidatus Woesearchaeota archaeon
ATGTAACAGGAGATATAATTATAATCCAAGATGCTGACTCTGAAGTCAATCCAAGGGAATATCCAAAACTCATAAAACCAATATTAGACGGTAAGACGAATGTAGTTTATGGCTCTCGTTTTAAAGAAAAAACTAAAAATAAAAAAGATACCTTCTATTATGGAAATTTATTTCTTACCTTTATTACAAATATTTTGTATTGCTCAAGAATAACAGATATGGAAACATGTTATAAGGTTATGAAATCAGGGATAATGAAAAATCTTAATTTAAAGGCAAATACTTTTGATATTGAGCCAGAAATTACTGCCAAGATATTAAAAAAAGGTTATAAAATATGTGAAGTTCCCATAGAATATAGACCACGCTCTTCAGAAGAAGGGAAAAAAATGCGTTGGAAAGACGGCATTAAAGCAATAAAGACCTTAATAAAATACCGTTTTAAAAATTAAGCATTTTTAATTTGATTTTCTAAATAATATTCTGCACCCTTATCGATATAATTTTTCCATGCTCTTGAATTATTTTTATAAAACTCTACCATCTTTCTAACCCCTTCTTTGATATTGGTTTTTGGTTTATAACCTACTGCCTGTATCGCAGAGGTATCGACATTTACTTGTTGGGGCTGAGCTATTTCTTTGGATAAGAATACTATCTTGCTCTTACTATCCACTTGTTCTATTATTTCCTTTGCCAGTTCAATAATCTTAACTTCATTGCTACCACTAATATTATATTCTTTATTCCAGCCATTTTTTAAAGCTAACATAATTCCATCGATGAAATCATCGATATATGTGAAGTCAAGAGTTTTATTTTCATCTCCATATATTTTTAAATCCTCTCCCTTGAAAGCTGCAGAGAAGAAATTATTTATTAATCTGCTTGTCTCATCAAACATTGGTCCATAAACAGTAGACGGCCTGACAATAATATAATTAATTCCATAACAATCATGGTATGCTTTAACAAGTTCTTCTACATAAATCTTACTTGCAACATATGGATTTCTTTCTTTACTTAAGACCCTTGAAGTTGAAGCAACAACAATCTTAGGAATCTTATGTTTCTTGCAAAACTCTAAAACAGAAAATATACCATCAACATTATTCTTATGTGCCAAAATTGGTTTTGAAATAGCTTCATTAATCTTACATTGAGCTGCAAAATGAAAAAATATATCTATATTACCATTTAATTGAGTTTCTTTAAATAGTAAGTCCATTACATTAAAACCTTCTCTCTGGTCTATTTGAAGAACACATTTATGTCCTTCTTGCTCGAGTCTTTTTTTCAAAAATTCTCCAATCAGACCCTTGTGACCTGTTATAGCATATTCCATGTAAAAACATAGAAAAGAAAGTATAAAAATTTAATTGTAGTAGAATTAATTATTCAAAATTTTTCTATTTTTATTTTTAATAAAGCAACAAGCGAGCCAAAACCATAAACATAATGCTGCAAAAACATTAAAGTTGGAACAAGAATAAAAACTTTCCAGGATTTTATTTTCTTAAATGCAAAAAAAGAATCTACTATAAGGATTAAAAAATAAACTAAAATAAGGATAAGGAAAATTGTTTTTATAATGCTAGAAAATAAAGAACCGACAATTAAAGAAAGTAAGCCAAGAAATCCAAGTAAGGGCATGATATAAAGTAGCTCAAAAGTTTCTTTGTATCTTTTCCAAAAATTAATTTTCATATATCCTCTTGAAAAAATCTGTCTAATAAATCCTTTTAAGCTAGAGCGCGGTTTGTGCCAAACAAAAGCACCCGTTACAAGTTTAAGTTCATAACCTGCTTTTTCTATTCTTCTGTCAAGATCTATTTCTTCAGACGGAATAAATTTTTCGTCGAATAATCCAACTTGGTCAAATATCTTTTTTGGAACAGCCATATTTCCTCCGCGGGGCCAGTATTTTGCAACACTTAACTTAGTTGTTCCTATCATTCCACCTGTACCAATAAAAGAGCTTACCATGCAATAATCTACACATCTTGAAAAAAGAGATACTTTATCTGGAGCCTTAGATGGGCCACCAACTGCTCCAATTTGATCATCTTGTAAGGGTTTTATTAATTTTTTTAACCAGTTTTTCAGGAATTCCATATCATCATCTATAAAAACAAGAATCTCACCTTTAGCATTTTTAATTCCCAAATTCCTTGCTGCAGACAGCCCCTTATTTTTTTGATAATAATATTCTAGTTTATAACTTAATTTTTTCTTACTATCTTTCACAATTTGTCTTGTATTATCAACTGAGCCATCATCTATAACTAAAACGCTATACTTATTTTTTGGATAATTTATCTTATTGAGGGAGATTAAACCTTCTTTTAATTTTTCAGCGCGATTATACGTAGGAATAATAATATTTACACTACGAAATTTTCTTTTTTTCATTTTTATTTAGCAATATATTTTTAAATATACTCTCTCCAGTTTTAATCTTATTTTTTAGTTCTTTAAGAGATCTTGTTCTCAAAAATTGTTTAAATAGATATCTCAAGTTAAAGTAATGTTGTCTGTATATTTTTTTAACTGCTTTTACAAGCTCTTTCCTTGATAAATGCGGATATTCTATTAAAGAATCTGCTCCTGGGTCTATTGGAATATAATCTTTATCTCCTGTTACTGTCCACCCTTTTTTTATTGCTATTTCTCTAAAATCCGTACCAGGAAATGGTGTGCAAGTTGTTGCATGAATGAAGTCAACATCAAGTTTTTTCACTTGTTTAATTGTATTTTTAATCGTACCTTTTGTTTCTAAAGGAGATGTACCAAAAACAATATTAACTTCTGGCTCAATCCTGTATTTTTTTAAATTTCTAATAGATTTTCTTATTGTCCTTACATCTAAATCTTTTTTTACATCATCTAAAATCTCCTGTGAAAAAGATTCTACGCCTAAATCTACATACTTAACATTAGATTTTGCTAATTCTTTAACAAGTTCTTCGTCTGTTAACATATCACACCTTGCAAGAATTGAGATTTCCATACCCAGATTCCTAATCCCTTTTAATATCTTAATTGTCCTTTCCTTGCCCCATATAAATTCGTCATCAACTATAAATACTGACTTATAGCCTTGTTCTTTCAATAGTTTAAACTCTTCAATAATATTTTTAGGAGATCTCATTGAGACAGGTGGTTTTTTACCATAGTGCCTTTTCCACTCTATTTCCCTTGCAAAACTTAAGGAATTTGGAATACAGAAATAACATCTAAAAGAACAACCTCTTGAAGTAAGCATTGTAGTAGAAGGCTGTTTTTTAAATTTTGGATTAAAATAAGAAAAAGGTCTTTTTATCAGAGTCCTATCAGGAAAAGGTAAATTATCTAAATTTTTTATATAATCTCTAGATTTATTGTTTATAAGTTTACTATTATACCATGTAAGACCCTTAATCTTTAAAAAGTTTTTTTTCTTATTTTTTAAAGCCTTAACTAACTCAAGTAAAATATATTCTGGTTCTCCCCTTACAACAAATCTATTTTTCTTTGTAGCATACTTTTCAGGAGAGTAAGTAGGGTCTGTCCCTAAAAAAACAACTGCTTTATTCTTAAATTTTTTTTCAATTTTCTCAGCTGTAGACAAATCAGTTTTTCTAGTTAAAAAAACAGAATAAAAAACATACACATCAAAGTCTCTTTTTAATACATCATTTAAACTTTTTTTCTCTTTAGTGCAATCAATAAATTTAACATCAAAACCATACTGCTTAAGTAAAGAAGCAGGATAAAGGATGAAGATATTATGTTGCATAAAAAAAGCATAGTTACACCCAAATAATCTATCGGGATTTCTTCCCTTTGTAGGGGGGATTAAAAAACAAATTTTCATATAATATAAAAAAGATAATGATATAAAAATCTTTATATATGTTTTTATGTATTCTTGAATCTATATATTACAGAGGTAGCTTGACCTGGCATATCTTTTGAAGTAAAAGCTTGGACAACTTCAAGCGTATCATTATTTCTTTGAGGCCAAGAATAAGTCCACTCAGGGGACCTCTCCCAAACACTTACAACAAGATATCTTGGCTTTTTTTCTTCCAAAAAACGAGGAAAATCAGATTCATTTTTTGGAAATACATATGTTTCTCTCTCACCATAATAAGTATTTTGTGGTGCACTACTGCTGATTATAATATCATCTGGATTAGAATTTTGTTTTAACCATAAACCAACATCCCTCACAGAGTCATAAGTATTAAGTTTAATTCTGATTATCTTATTTGAATGATTAAGAAGATGATATCCCCCTGAAAGTACTAGAATAACAATGATAAAAATAGAAAGATATTTACTCATTTTTTTGCCATACCCATATAAAATATCTAGACCCTTACCGCAAATAAGAAAAATTGCGGGAAAGGCCATCAAAAAATATCTATCATCAAAAAAATCGATTACACCACCATAAAAAGTAATTACGACAAGAAACCAAATAAAAATAAACAACAAATTAGAATATTTTTTTGAATTTTTAAAAAGGGTTTTATCGAGCATAATAAAAAGTTTAGAAAAACTTACAAGTCCAATTAAAAATACAATGAATAAAATCCAACCTAAACTGCTTGGTATAAGTCTAAGATAAGAACTTGTAACGGGAATTACTGTATGAAATCCTCTATAAAAGGTTGTTCCAGTTATTGCAAATAAAAAAGTACTGAGGGGATTAGAACCTTTAAAAAGGAAATAAATAAATACTGGCGATGCAAAAATTAAAGCAATTAAAAAAGAATAGTTAAGATTTCTAATTTTAAAGGCACCAAGACCTTTATTTAATAATAAAAATAAAATAATTACTACAAGATAAACAAGAGCTGTAAAACGAAGAGCAAAACCAATAATTGTCAAAGGAACTATAAAAAGAAGGTATTTTTTCTTGTCCCTTATATAATAACCACTATAAAATAAAGTAAAAATTAACAACCCAACAGTTAGCTCAGGAACATTTACAAGCAATCTGATAGTATAAAATAAATTTAAATAAAAAACAGAAAATAAAAAACAGGTAATTAAAGCTATTTTTTTATTAAATAAATCTTTTCCGAGTATATACAACAAGATTAAATTTGTAAGTGAAGAAAATATCATAAAAAATCTTATACTAACTTCGCCCAATCCAACAAAATAAAATGCGGCAGCGAACAATGAAAATAATATTGGACGGAGAGGAGCCCAGCCAGTAACAGGAGTTCCTAAGGCAATATTCTTGCCTTTCAATATGTATTCAGCTTCATCCCACCATAGTGGCTGATTTTTTGCAAGAAAAAAGAAATATAAATATAAAATTAAGGCAAAAATGAATATACAAACAAAGATAAAGTTATACTTATCTTTAAGCCATAGAGAAATTTTTTCTTTAATTCGTTGAGTTCTTTGTTTTTCTATTTTTTCCATTTCTTTTCTTTCTGTATTATTCTCTTCTTTTTTTCTTGTATTTTCATTATAAATGGAAATATAGGGGCTTTTTATTTTTTGTGTTTTTGTTAAGTAGAGTTTCTAACTTAATATATTGCTCGCTCACTTTGTTCGCTCGCTGTTCTTCATTATCTGTTACATAATCTCTCAAAGATTATTTCTCAGTTAGTTAATAATCTACTATTTATTAAAGATAAGTTCATGATAATAAGTTACAAGAGCAATCATAATTTATTGATTTTACAGGCCTAGTTAAACGTTTTTTAGATAAATGAACTTATTTTGTGTTTTCTTTCCAAATGAATAAGCCACAATACAAAAACAACAGCATCTAAAGACGGAAGAATTGTTCCTTTAAAAGCAGTTGGAAGAAAACCAAGCAAGTCAATACCAAAACGAAAACTGCTGAAAGGATAAAAAGGAGAAATTGCACCAATAATTGTAGCGTCTAATAAAAGATGTGTAAATATGCTAAAGGAGACGATAAAAAATAATGTGTTTAACTTCATGTTTCTTTTTTCAAGCCAATTTATTTTTAAATTTAAAGTTAGTAAACCAGCTATTAAAAAAATTGCAGGGAGAATTAATGTATGGGTAAATGTCCTATGAATCTCTTGAATTGTAAAACCCTTGAAATATAATATCCAATAAATAGCAATATCTACGTCTGGAATCAGTGCAGCTATCCCACCAATAAGAACATATTTTAAAGGAAAGTTTTTTTTATTTTTAATAAAATAATCTCTAAAAAGTTCAATAAGAACGACTGCAAAAAGCACGTGTGTAACTGCATGTGGCATGCACCTAAAAAGAAAAGGTGATTTTTAAATTTATTTATAAGGAACTGTTAAGCAAGTGGGTGATGACTCGTCTCAAGCTTTAATTTTCCGTCGATGAACAGATCATATTAATATTTTATTAATTATTTATCTTTTATTTATTTAATATTCGCAGAACCATTGGTAAAGTTAAGAATCTGCTGAATTTATGACTTTTTAAGTTAACATAACCCCACCTATCCAGAAAAAGACGTATCGGAACTGGTTGGAGGTATATGAACAGTTCAATTCTTTGTTTTAAGGATTTTGATTCTAGAAATACACATTTTACAGAAAGGGGTTTAGAAACTGAAGTAAAAATTACTAGAGGTGCTACCACTATAGTATATTCTACAACAACCAAATCCTTTCTATTTCCTAGAACAAAATTTCCAAAATAATCTCTTATTTTGTTGATTCAACTCTTTGCCATACTCTCTCAAAATTTCTTTTCCATAAACGAAAATCAAAAAATACACGAAACCAAATATAAAGTTTCATAACAATAAGCAGGAAAAACCAAAAAACATGTTTTACACTCCTAATAAATTTTAAAGACCTAAATGCAGATATTATCTCGTCTATAAAACTAGTGGTTTTTTTTATTTTAAATTTCTTTGAGAGCTGATAATATCTTCCAGCTGTTCTCTTTTTCTGCTTAATCCAATCAATTAAATTCTCTGGGTATTTTACATAAACTTTGGCCAGTGGTTCATAGACTGTTCTATAATCTTGTTGGATAATTGCATGAGAGATAAATGCATCATCTGCCAGAACTTTTTCTGGAATCTTGTTTATTAAATTTTTTTTAATTGCATATAAATAACCAGAACAAATAATATCATCTTTTTCCTTGCTCTGCCTTAATCTAAAAATATGAAAACTTTCTGTAAGTATAAAAGCCCAATATCCAAACATATTATTTTTGTTATTTATTGAAATAACTCTTCCTGAAACAGCTCCAATATCCTTATCTTTTAACCCCCCTATAAGATATTTTGCTGAATTTTTTGAAACAAAAACATCGCCATCAGTCAAAACTAAGAAATCACCTTTGGCTTTTTTAAAACATAAATTAAGAGCAGCTGGCTTGCCTTTACCAGGGTCCTTTATTATTTTTATTTCCTTATTTTTCTTTTGTTTTTTTATTTTTCTTACTACATCAAGGGTCTGTTCATCTGGTGCTGAAACAATAATTTCGCAGTCTTTAATTTTTTGTTGTAAAAAATGTTCAACGGCCTTGCCAATTGTCTTAGGTTCTTTATAAGATGTTATTATTATTGATATCATTTTATATGGTTTTTAATAAGTCTATAAAAATCTCTAAATACTTTGTTTCCGCAGAATCTTTTTGCTTTTATAAACGCATTTTCTCTTATTTTATTGATTTCCGCCCTATTTTTTTTGTCTAAACAAAATTCAATTATTTTAGCAAGTTCTTTTTTGTTTGAAATAGAAAAAAGAAAGCCATTCTCATTGTTTTTAATGATTTCCTCAGAACCTTTATTTTGAGATGCTATCACAATCTTCCTGCGAGCCATTGCCTCAACTAATGACTGGGGCATTGCTTCTCTTTTAGAAGGTAGAACGAAGATTTCTGAACTGTCTATAATCTCTATTTTCTTTTTTATGTTGTAAATAGCTGGATAAAATTTTATTCTTTTTTCTAACCCCAATTTTTTTATTATACTTACCAACTTTTTTTTGTAAGGGGCTTCATAAGGACCTACAATCTTCAGTATAATATCTTGATGCTTTTTAACAAGCAATTCCATTGCAAATATTAAAGTTTCCAGGTTCTTTACTGGAGAAATCCTGCCTAAAAACAGTAGTCCTTGCCCTTTTTTATTTTTAAACTTAAAAAATTTATCTGGAATCGCATTAGGTACATAAACTATTTTCTCTTTTTTGCAACCAAGTTTCAAAAGATAAGGAACTTCCCACCTTGTTATAGTTATAACCTTATCAAATTGATTCAGGACTTTTCTTCCGTAAAATTTATCATAAAAATCAGCTATAAAATTTTCCAATGGTGTTCTCAATTTTGGCTCTACAAAGGGCGCATGAGTAACAAGAAAACAAGGTTTTTTTAATTTCTTAGCTATTTTAAGGGCAAGAGTTGTGTGTGGATGTCTATACACTTCTGATATAATTATATCTGGATTAAACTTTTTTAATTCAGAGGAAAAATTCCAAAATTTTGTATTTTCTCCAAATTGAATCTTTGGTTTAAACCTATGTATGACTATCCCTTTGTAATTTTGAAGCAAAGAAGATGTTTTATCAGTTCCTTTTACTATGTTTGTTGAGAAAACATGCACATCATGTCCTTTTTTTACAAGCATTTCAGCAAGGCTATAAACACGACTCCACACACCACAAATACTTGGGTGGCTATATATACACAGGAAAGCTATTTTCATTTTTTAAGCAAACTTAAAGTTCCTATTATTTTAGATCTTATAAGGATATAGGAATTTATCTGTGAAAGGCTTCTGTCAACCAAATCTATTATAGCTCTAAGAGGATTATAAGCTAAGAAAACCTTGAAACCGAAAGTGTTTCTTATTTTCCTTAAATCAGAAATTTTGAAATTTGGGTGGTTTATATTTGATTCACGAAAATATGACCTTGCGTACTTTTTCTTGAGCCACCCCTTTTTCTCGCAGAGATCATATATCTCAGTTCCTTTAAATGCATTAAAAATGCTTACACCAACATAATCGGGTCGGCATTTCTTATTTAAATTTATTGTTTTCTTTATGCTTGCTTTTGTTTCAAAAGGTATGCCCACCATATTAAAGGCGTAAGTTTTCAACCCAGCCTTTTTCACAGCATTAAAAGTCTCAATTATTTGTCTGTCGGTCATATTTCTTTTCAAAATCTTGTTCCTTATATAACTGTCACCTGATTCTAATCCAATAGAAACCCTAACGCAGCCAGCCTGTTTCAGCAGCTTAAAAAATTCTGGTCTAACAGCATTTACTCTAGCATTTATATTAAAAGGTAATCCAATTTCTTTGGGATATTTTCTGCAAAACTCTTTTACTCTTTTTTCATCGAGCGTAAAAGTATCATCATAAAACTCGATGTTCTTTATATACTTTCCATACTTTTTTAATGTCTTCTTTATTTCTTTGAACAAATTATCAACACTTCTAAATCTTACATATTTCCCCTTGCCCTTATACATTTTACAAAGAAAGTTATTTATGCAATAAGAGCATTTAAACGGACAACCCCTTATAGATATAAAAGTAGCTGTTCCATGATTCCACTTAAGATATCTTTTGTAATCAAAAAGGGTTCTATCTGTAAGAGGCAAACTATCTAAATCTTGGATAAGAAGCCTTAAAGGATTTTTAATAACGCTTATTTTATTTTTTTGCTCTTTTTTGAACCATAAGTTTTTAATCTTAGTATTTAATTTATTCTTCTCTAAAGACTTTATCAATTCCAAAAAAGCATATTCGCCTTCCCCTACACAGACAATATCAAAACATTCTTTAGAAATAACCTCTTCAGGATAGACTGTTGGGTGGTAACCTCCTGCAATTATCAATAATTCAAAATTTCTTTTAATCAAAGTCGCTATATGGACTGCATAATCAAAATCATTTGTTGCTGTTGTTATTGCAACAATATCTGGATTGAATCTCTTGACTTTTTTTATGATGTCAGAATCTGAAATTCCAAAACTTGAGTCAATCAAGGAAGTTTTATGTCCTGCTTTTTTGCATAGGGCTGAAAGTATAGCTAAGCCAGTAGAAATATCTACAGGTGACTCTACAATATTTGGATATACAAACAAAATTTTCATTTTATTAGATAGTTATATTTATAAAACAAAGGCATTTTTAAAATCTATGGATTTAAAGTATATATTAAAAGAAGTAAGGTATTATAAAAAGCTGAATGCATTATCAAAAGCAATAAAAAAGTTTCTCTTAACCAAAACATTTTTGTCAAAAATTGTTAATACTTCTATTTACAATAAGATCTATTTAGGAAAAATAAAAAAGAAAATTAAGAAAATAGAACCTAAAATATTGCAAATTGAAAATACAAATTTATGTAATGCTAAATGTATAATGTGCCCCCATACGATCATGAAAAGAAAAAAGAAAGTTATGGGCCTTGAAAAATTTAAAAAAATTCTTGATAATGTAATGAAACATTACAAAATTAAAAGACTTACTATAACTGGCTTTGGTGAGCCTTTTATGGACAAAGAGATAATTGAAAAAATTAAGTATGCGGACAAAAAATATCCTCAACTAAAAACAGAAATCTATACAAATGCTTCTTTATTAACAAAAAAAATTACAGAAGAATTATTAAAAACAAATATAAAGAAAATAACTTTTTCTATAAATGGGACACAAAAAAATTACAAAAAAATAATGGGCCTAAACTATGAAAATACAAAAAAGAATGTCTTGTTTTTCTTAAATCAAAAGAAAAAACTCAGCCATAGGGTTCTATGTAATATCTCTTTAATGGTTTTAAAAGAAAATAAAAAAGACATTAAAAACTTTATGAATTTCTGGAAACCTTTAGCAGACTCTGTTAGAATATACGCTCCTTCAGACTGGGCAGGAACTCTAGACCTTGAATTAATACAAAAAACTCCTTTTAAAAATAAAAGGTGGCCTTGCTTCGCATTATGGAATAACATAACAGTAGATGTTAATGGGGATGTTATAATGTGTTGCCGTGACTATGAATCAAAAGTAAAATTTGGAAATTTATTAACAGGAAAAATAAGAGATATAAAAAAAATAAGAAATTCTGAAAAATTTAAAAATCTGTTGAAAAAACAACTTAGCTTTGATTTTTTAACGCCCGTTTGTAAGACGTGTGATAATTCTTTTGATTCTAGTCTGGATTGGTGGGAATAATTTCTTGAATAGGCAAAAATTTTCTTTTTTTGTTCTCTGCTACCTAATAGAATTCTTTTCTCTAATAAGATTATATTTTTCTTCTTGGACTACCGTTTTTTGCCGCAAGTCATCCCATAACTTGGGAGTATTTTTTTGCATGTTAATAAAGAGGCATATATAACTTAAACTTTTGTTTAAATTAAATCCTTACAATTAATAAATTCTAAATCAAAAGAGTCTGCTAACTTATCCAATTTTGAAAACAAATAGTCAAGAGAGCTGTTTTTCCTGAAAGTGAAATCGTGTCCGCTTATACAATAAATCCCTTGTGTTTTTTTTGTGAATTTTTTCTTTATATCCCCGATTAGTCTATCTATCCTTTTTTTACTAAATGTTCCTTCAAAAGAATTTGTGTGCCTAACTATCTTTAATCTTCTATTTAAGAGCTTTATCTCATCAAACTTTTTTTCGTGTGTAAAAGTATTAAAGTAATCATCCTTCCCCGCCTCTCTTAAAATTTTTATTCCATGAACTATTAGAGAATCATAGAGGACATTTTGGTTTGATTTTTCATCAGACATATTGAATGGCGGAGCAAAGCTTATTGTATTTACACCGAGATTTTTCGCTGTTGTTACTGCCAGACTTATTATCTTGTTTGATATTTCTTTTTTTTCTAATGGCAAGGCCTCGTGAGCAAATCCATGAAGACCAAAGTCAAATATATTAGACTTGTACTTTTCAATTAAGTCGCCGCAATAGAATCCAGGATTTTCTCTAAAATTGGAGTTTGGGTTCCAGTAATACCAATCTTTGTACAGGAACCATTTTGCTTCTGGTCTAGGGTAGTCAAAAAAACTCTCTTTAAGATAAAGATGTCCACAAATAAAGAAACTGGCCTTGATTTTATTTTTTTTAAAGAAGTGTAGTAAATTCTCAAACCCCTCTCTACCCTTTGCATAATTTGATTTTAAAATATTTAATTTCCATTTTAAAAAAGTTTTATAAGCATTCAATTTTTTTGGAGAGTAAGTGTAAACATTGGAATAACCTTTTTTGGTTATCTTATGCCATACATATGGGCTGTGTATATATCTATGAAGATCTGCTTCAACATCAAAACCAAATAGAATTTTCATTTTTCCAAAATGAAAAAATAATGGCGTTCATTTAAAGGAACATTTTTCTCTTTGAGAATCTTAAATTTACAGCTTTTTATTATTTTTCTTATCTTTTTGATACCATAACCTAATTTCCCCATTTCCCAATAATGATACTTTGTTTTTTTATTTTTAAAAAAAGGTATTCTTATAATGACTTCCTTAAATTTTATGCCTGGAAGTTTAAAAGCTAGCCAAAAATGTAGGGCATGATAAGGTAAAGACAAAACACAATATTTTTTAGTTATTCTGTAGATTTCTTTAAGCACACTTCTAAAATCTGAAAAAGGAATATGCTCCAAGACCTCACAGCATAAAACCAGGTCATATTGATTCTTCTTAAAAGGCATATTTCGAATATCGCCTACATAATCTGGTTTAAGTTTCTCATTAATATCTAAAGTCTTCACATTAATCTTTTTACTCTTAAGATAAGACTCTACAAACCCCAATCCCTTTCCAATCTCTAAAACCGATTTGGGTTTTAATTCAAGAACAGAAGTTACTTGGATAAAATATGAGTTCCATCTTTTAATGTCTTCGTAATTTTGATACAAATAAAAATCCTTATTTTTAATTATATTACCGTCTTCTAATGGTTTTTTTTCTTTTTTTCCTTTTTTATTCTCCATTTTAATATCTCACATAACAATTCTTGCATAATTCTATATTTGATTTTTTTCCAGAAACATGTAGTTTCCTTATATTCTCATAAATCGGAGAATCCCAAATTTCTTTAAGAGTTTTTTCTTTTACATTTCCAACAATCAATTTTCCTTTTGCATCAACACAACATATAACAACATCACCCGTGGTTAATATGACTGTTCTATTAAAAGGCCAGCTACAAGGTTTCTTAGAAGCTTTGTTTATAAAAGGTTTTCCTCCCCTGCCGTCATCAACACCAATATGAATCCTTGCTTTGTCTCTCCAAAACTTCCTAAAAGACATTAGCTCTCTCTGATTCTGCTCATTTATAACAAAAGAAACACTTATTTTAATTTTATTGCCATATTTTTTATTTAATTCTAAGAATTTCCTTACTTTTTTAATTGTTGTTTGGTAATCAAGTCCACGCATTATTTTAAAGGTTTTTGGTGTTATTGCATCTAAACTAAAATTTACTTTGTCTAATAAATTATTTTTAATAATTTCTTCCATCTGCCCGTTAGTCATTGCAGCACCATTACTATAAATAAATATTTTACAAGAGGGAATTTTTTTTCTTATATATTTCAATGTTTCTACAAATTTTTTATAAAGAAATGGCTCTCCATAATTAAATGGATGTATCTCTTTTATTTTATAATTAGAAGCTTCATTTATTATTTTCTTAACAAGGCTAAAAGGCATATTTCTCTCTCTTTTTATTTCTTTATGGGGGCACATAGGGCATTTTGCATTGCATAAGATAGAAGTTTCAATATTTATTATCTGCGGGAATTCTGTTTTTTTTAAGTTTACTTTTTTAAAACTAAATACTGTTTCTTTTGCAAAATTTCTTAGTTTTAAATATGTTTTTAGCATTTTATTGTATATTTTTAAGCCCATCCCTGGCAATATCTACATAGAGGAATCTGTCTTTTTTTACCAGACAGATGTAGTGCTCTTATTCTTTTAAATATTTTCCCATTCCATATTTCTGAAACACTTTGTTTTTTAACATCTCCGACTATCACCCGACCAAAAATATCTGCGCAACACATAACTGCTCTGCCGTTACTTAAAAAGTTTAGTCTATAAAATGGATGTGAACAATAGACATCTGTTGCTTCATTTATAAAATCTGTTCTTCTCTCTAAACCTATCTCTGTACCAATATGGAATTTATCAATCCTCCTTCTCCAAAATCTTTTAAATCTATCTAACTGCCCTCTATTTTCTTTTGTATGAACAAAACTAACAATTGTTTTGATTTTATGGTTATGTAAATTATTTTGTTTTATAAAATAAAGTATGTTCTTAACAACT
>CAZOGQ010000012.1:0-5168 GCA_964579545.1 Candidatus Woesearchaeota archaeon
TTAATATCTTTTTCTAAAAATGCATCAGCTCCACTTATATTAAATTTACTACTAATATTTTTTATATCTCCCAGCTCTCCTAATTTTTTTAAGTCTTCTGCTTTATCTTCAGCTTCATTGTTTTCATTTTCATTGTTAGTATTAACATCAGCTTCATTATCATCTGGCCCACTATCTCCATTATCTAACTGAGCAAGAATTATACTAGATAATAAAATTGTAAAAATCAAAAAACCTGCTAAGAAAATCTCTTTTTTCATACAATACAGAAGAAATAAGGCTTTAAATTCTTTTTCTCTTTATTTCAAAGAATATTGGAACGTTTAAAAATAAACATATCCAAAGTTGAAACAAAATAATCTAATTTATAAAGCTTTCACCAAAAAGCGAAAGCTATAATAGAAATTTTAAAACTTTTCTATTTAAGGCTATTATTATTTAAAAAAATTAAATTTTAATAGCTTTTATATTAACTCAAACAGCGTCTTTTGCTTTGCTTTTTCTCTTGCATCTTGTATCTTATCAAGCTGATTATCAATTCTCTGCTCTGAAAAATCATGTTCTAGAAGTAGCTTTTTAATTTTTTCTTCATCAAATTTTGGAAACTGCATTTTAGCGTTTTTATCAATATCTGGTTTATGAAAAAGCTCGAAGATTTTCTGCCAGTCAAAACCCTGTTCTTGAGATTGTATTTGCTCTTGCATTGCTCCAAAGATTAAAGTAGGCTGCTTAAATTGCTGAACTATTTTAAGTGCCTTTTTCTGTCCAATACCTCTTATACCAGCTGGATTATAATCTGTTCCAGCTAAAATACCTAGACTAATTAACTGGTCTTGTGTAATCTGCAGAGAATTCAAGACTCTGTGTAGTTCAATTAATTCAGGACTTATGTATACATAAGAACCAGAAGATATTTTTCTTTTTCTCGCTAAAGTTAGATTTTGAATTAATCTCTGTGTGCCAAATAATAATGCGTCATAATCCTGACTTGCAACAGCATATATTTCTTCATTATTTTTACATAACCAAGCAGCTTGAGCTTCGCCTTCGCCAGGAGCTTGCACAATTGCTATCCCCATTGCCCTGAGCAAATCTTTAGATTCTTGTATTTTTTCTTCATCTAAACGTGCAAATTGTCTAGCATATTTTCCCATAGATTCTATGTCTTCTTTTTGCTTAGCTTTTTCATATTTTTCTTTTGCAACTTTTTTTATTTCTTCTCTTTTTTCATGCGTTTTTCCTTTTAATTTTGGCGGTTTGCCATCAAAAACATAAACTAATCTAATGCCTCCAAGAAGGAGGTTTATATTTCTATAAAACAAACCAGATAAATGGCTTGTTACTCTTCCTTTTTTATCCATTAAAGGTGTGCCATCTGGCTGTCTTATCGTACTAAGAAATTGGTATAATATATTAAAGGCGTCAACTGCAATAATTTTACCTTTCAACTCGCCCAGTTCAATTGCTTTTCGCGGTACAATATCACCTATTTGTAAACCCATAAACATAATAAGAAATAAGTATATAAAAAATTAACTGAATAAAGTCATTTGTACTGCTTTTTCTAGTCTCGTTGTTTTCTCCCCTCTTTTTTCTGCCGGCATTCTTGCTTGTCTGGGTTTTGACTTCCCACTCATAATATTGTGATATATGGCATATAATTGTTTTTTTGGCATATGTGAGAAACCTTTAGGTAATTGAATTTTCTTATCTGTCCAATACTTTCTAAGCCGATCCCTCAATTCTCTTGCACTTCCTGGAACGTAATAGTTCCTATATTCTCTGTACATCATACTATAACCACTAATTAGTGGTATTTAAATTTTATGTTTTTAGATTATTAAGGTTTTATATTAAACTTTAAATATCCTTTTTAGTTTTATATTTTATGGAAATTAACTTTATTCCTTTAGAGTATGACTATTTTGATCTGCAAGGCAAAAATTATGCGAGAATTATAGGCAGGACTACAGATGGCAAAAGAGCTTGCATAGTTGACACATGTGATGTTTTTCTTTGGGCTATTTTAAAGGGAGGTGTTTCTGAAAAGAAGATTAATGCTATTTGTGATAAAATAAAGAACATAAAAATTGAATCAAATTCTAGGACAACAGAAGTTTTAAAAACAGAAGTGTGTGGCAAGAACTTTCTTGGTAAGAAAGTTAAGGCACTGAAAATTTTTATAACAAATTACAAAGATGGTCATGCTATTGCAGATAAAATTGGCATGAAAGAAATTCAATGCCGTCGAGGATATGATTTAGGTTTTATAAGCCATTATATTATTGAAAAAAAACTTGAACCTTTAAATTGGTATAAAATTACTGGTAAGATTGTGGTAGGAGAGGAATTTGGCGGCATTTCTAATATTGATGTTGATTTATGTCTTCAAGTAGAGAAAATTGAAAAACTAGAAAAGCAACAAACTGGCAAAGATAAAGAATTTTCTCCGAAAATTCTTGCATTTGATATTGAATGTGAGGAACTTGAAATTGGCAAGGGCGAGATACTAATGATTTCGCTTGTTGGCAGGAATTTGAAAAAAGTTTTTACATGGAAAAAATGTTCTACTGCACAGAGTTTTGTTCAATGCTTTAAAGATGAAGCTGAGATGATTGAAGCTTTTGTTAAGGCTATCAGTGAAGAAAAACCTGATTTACTTGTAGGTTATTATTCAGATGGTTTTGATATGCCTTATCTCAGATCAAGGGCAATACAAAATAAAATTCGTCTAAGTCTTGGTCTTAATAATTCCCAACCAAGATTTTCAGGTGGTCGTCGCCCATCTGCCCGTATAAACGGTATTGTTCATATAGATTTGTTTAGGTTTATTGAAACTGTTTTTTCTCAATATATGCAGTCAGAAACTCTTTCACTAAATGAAGTATCTTCTGAACTTCTTGGAGAAAAAAAAATTGATTTTGATTACGTGAGGAAATCAGAAAAGATAAAAGAATATGAATGGAAAGATTATTTTGCTTATAATTTACAAGATTCTGTCTTGACTTATAAACTTACAGAAAAAATCTGGCCAGATTTAATGGAATTTTCAAGAACAGTTAAAGAACCTCTATTCGAGATGTCAAGAACAGGGATGGCTGGAAATGTTGAGAACTATATCTTGCACAACCTCAACAAATTTAATGAGATTCCTGAAAAAAAACCAATTCATGATGAAATCAGTAAAAGAAGACAAAGAGAAAGGTTTGAAGGAGCTTTTGTTTTTCAGCCAATAGCAGCTTTATATGAAGATTTAGCAATTTTTGATTTTACAAGCATGTATGGCTCTGTAATCGTTAGTTTTAATCTTTCTCGAGCAACATTTTTAGAAAAAAAAGAACCTCATTCAATTGAAGTTGATCTCGGCAAACAAAAAGTTTATTTTTCTAAAAAAACGGGATTTTTTTCTGATATGATTACAGAACTTATTAAGAAGAGAAAATACTATAAAAAAGAACTAAAAAATAAGCCAAATCCTCTAATAAAAGCAAGGAGTAATGCTTTTAAATTACTTGTTAATGCAGCTTATGGCTACCAAAGTTTTTTTGGAGCGCGATATTATTGCTTAGAAGCAGGGGCTTCAACAGCTGCTCTTGCCCGCCAGTTTATTAAACAGATGATTGACAAGACTAATAAAGCTGGCTATAAAGTTATTTATGCAGATACAGATGGGTTCGCCTTTCTGTTGAACAAAAAAACCAAGAAACAGGCTCTTGAATTTCTTGAACAACTGAATTCAAGACTACCAGGAATAATGGAACTTGAGCTTGAAGAATTTTATAAGAGAGGGATATGGGTTACAAAACGAACAGGCGAATTCGGCGCGAAAAAGAAGTACGCTTTAATAACAGAAAGCGGAAAGTTAAAGATAAGAGGTTTTGAAACAGTAAGAAGAGACTGGTGTAAAATTGCCCGTCAGTTGCAAAACATTGTCCTGAAAAAAATTTTAACAGAGGGAAATGAAAAATCTGCTCTTGAATATTTTAAGAAGATAGCAGAGGATTTGAGAACAAGAAACATTGATAAAAGAGATATTCTTATCCGTACACAACTGAAGAAACCTCTTTCAGAATATAAGGCTGTTACACCACATGTAGTAGCTGCAAGAAAAATAAAAGAACAAGGAAAGCCAGTTGATGCAGGCATGCTTATTGAGTATTTTGTTGCAGAAACAAGAGAAAAAAAGTTTCTTGTTAGAGAAAAAGTTAAGCTGCCAGACGAAAAAGGTGAATATAACATTAAATATTATCTTGAAAGACAGCTGGTTCCAGCTGTTGAAAATATTTTTCAAGTCTTTAATATAAACTTAAAGGAGATTACAGACGGTAAAAAACAGAAGAAGTTAGGTGAGTTTTAAACCTGATTTTTAAGATTATTATCTTTCTAATTCTTTTTCCTCTTCAGCTTCTTTTTCAATTTTCCCATACCACCCACTTAATTTTCTAAAAGGCCATAAAATTATTCTAAAGGGTAAAGAAAGAAATATCTTGATTGGATATCCAATGTCTCTTTGGAAAAATCCTGCTTTTTTAAAATCATTGCATTTTCTTGGCCTAAAAACATGGAATCCTTTATCACAATAATGATTTCCTTCTTCTTCAAAGTAGTATTTACAACTAGGACAATTAACATAGAGCACATCAAAAAACCATCTATGCGACACTATTTCCATTTTTGTTATGTTTTCTAAGTTAGGCATTTTCTAATTAAAATAAGATTCTATAAATATTTTATGGTAATGTTCAAAATATATTTTCCTTTACACATATACTTTTAAATAAAAAAGATCATTGTGTAAGATGGCGGAGAATAAGACAGAACAATTATTAAAGCCAACTATTGAATTTCGTGCATTTGGAGACGAGTTTTCTTTTTATATGCCTGAACAGTTTAGATCTTTCGGGAGAGAAGAGGGATGCAATATTCCTATTTGTTTAAGGTTTGTTAGTTTTAGTGAAGAGGCAGATTTAAATGTTTTTGATAATATTACTAAATGGAACGAGTTTGCTAGTACTGTGACAGATTTAAAAGAAAGAGGGATAATAAAACATGTTACACAATTAAATGATAACGAGATTATGATGTTAAAAGAGGGGGCAGATGAATATGGAACTGATTTTGGTGAATTAGGTGGTGGACTTGGAAAACAATGGCAAAAAGCAAAAGAT
>CAZOGQ010000012.1:5178-13600 GCA_964579545.1 Candidatus Woesearchaeota archaeon
TTGCCGAAGGATTAAAATATGTGAATAATGCCAAACTTTATGCAGTTGGATCGCAAACTTTAAAAAAAGCAAAAGATTTTGATACAGCTTGGAAAACATCATTAGGTGGTTCATTAAAAATTATGGAAAAATTAGGCTTGCCTGCAACAAGAGCATTTCCTTTTTATCCTGGTGTGCCAAGACAATTAGCTAAACCAGGAAGTTCAGAATATCAAAAACTTCGAGATCAAGCAATTAGTATTTATAGAGATGCTATTGTACCAGCATTTAAAAAACAAGGAAAAGCTATTTTCTTGGAAGTTGAGGCAGAGCTTCATGGTCATGATGGGAAATCATTAGCGGGATTTATAAAAGATGTTGACTCAAAAATTGTTTTAGCTTGTCATGATTCAGCTAATATAATAAGACAAGCTGAGCAAGAGCCTGGCTTGGCTTTAAAAACTTTTGAAACTTTACTTCCTTATCTTGGCTCACTTCATTTAAAAGATTGTGTCTTAAATTATGAGCCTCCTGGAGGTACAGTATCTGTTGAAGATGTGTCTTGGCCACATAGAGTAGTTGGAGAAGGTGCTGGAGAATATCTAGAGATTTTCAAAATTCTTGCTGCAGATAATGGAAAAGAACTTCAAAATATTGAATCAAGATTATCAAAAGCAGGTTTGAAAAATACAAGGTTAGGTGCTGTTCATGAACCTCATTTAGATCTTCAGACAAGAGTTGGTGGTTTTACAGGAAGAAAATATGATAAATCAATAGAAGCAGGAATGATATTAGCAGATAATGCAGGAATAGCTTATCAGCCAATTTATAAGCGACGTTATCAGCTACGATACTAGCTCTTTTTTCTAGTTTTTATTTTAATATTAAACTATTTAAATCTTATTTTTCTTCTTGTCTCATGCTACAGCCAAAACCATTATTTGAAAAGAGAATGAAAAATCTTCTTGATGGTGAAGAGGATTACAAAACTTTTTTAGAATATTCAAGAAAACCTCCTCTGAGAAGTATAAGATGCAATACATTGAAAATCCAGACTGATAAGCTTAAAGAAAAACTAGAAGAAAAGGGCTGGAAAATAAAACAACCTTTTTCAAATAAAGAAGTTATGATTGTAGAGAGTGAACTTCTACCTGGTGAGTTAGGCAAGGCAATAGAACATTTACTTGGTTATTATTATGTTCAAGAAATAAGTAGTATGATGCCTATGCTTATATTTCAACCAAGACCAAATGAATTATTTCTTGATTTATGCGCAGCTCCTGGAAGTAAGACAACACAAGCAGCTGCTTTAATGCAAAATACAGGAACAATAATCGCAAATGATCATAAAATGGATAGAATAAAAATACTAGCCAGTAATTTAGAAAGATGTGGCTGTACAAATACAATTATAACTAGAAATGATGCTGTTCAATTATGTCAGAAACTAGCAAAAAAAAGAATTAAGTTTGATAAAGTACTAGTGGATGTACCTTGTTCAGGAGAAGGAACCCTAAGAAGCTCACCAAAAACATTTTTAATGTGGAACATAAAAATGATAAACAAATTATCAAGACAACAGGAAAAAATTTCTGCCTCTGCTCTCGGTGTGTTAAAAGAAGGTGGTGAAATGATTTATTCAACCTGTACTCATGCACCAGAAGAAAACGAAGTTGTTGTTAATTTTTTGTTGGAAAATTTTAATATTAAAATTGAAAAAATAAATCTGCCAGTTAAATGTAGACAAGGCATCTTAGAATGGCAGGGTAAAAAATTCTCAAAACAGATAAAAGACTGTTGTAGGATTTACCCCCAAGATAATAACACAGAAGGGTTTTTTATTGCGAAAATAAAGAAGTTAGAGTAAAATGAAAATAAAAGATTATCAAGATAAAAAGTGAAAAATCGCAAATTAGTAAGATATCCTAATTATGAGTTTATGATTTAAAAACAAAAAAGTATAACAAAGATTAAGATAAGATTAAGATAAGTTAAGATAAAACTAAAATGATAAAAACAATAATATTTGATATGGGAGATGTTTTAATTAAAAATAATTGGAAAAAAATATCTAGGAATATAGAAAAAAAACATAGGATTCCCACACTAGTTTTTTCTTTTGGCAATAATAAAGCAATAAAAGAATATAAAAAAGCACATATTGGAGAATCTAGTCTTGATAAAGTATTTGAATTAATGGGTGCAAATAAAAAAATAATACAAAAAATAATCAAAGATTATAAAGAACAATACAAAAGAAAAAAAAGGATAAACAAAAAACTCCTTAATTTAATAAAAAAATTAAAAAAATACTACAAACTTGTTTGTCTTACAGATACAATTAAGGTTCATTATGAAGTCAATAATGAGATAGGAATTTTCAAGGATTTTGATAAAGTTTTTGCTTCACATTTGCAGGGCAGTGTAAAAGAATCAACTGCTTCTTTTAAAAAAGTATTAAAAGAAATAAAAAATAAGCCAGAAGAAGTATTATTTATTGATGATAGTGAGGGAAACATAAAAAATGCCCAGTTACTTGGGATTAATTGTATTTTATATAAAGACTTCCCAAAAATAAAAAAACTAAAAAAACAAATTTTTAAAAAATGCAACTTCACTTTATAAGAAAAGCTGAGAAAAAAAGAATTGCAGAGAAACTAAAAGAGCAGTTTGGCATTAGCGAGATTCCATTTTTGCTTTTGAAAAGTGGTAGAGAAAAAATAAGAGCTTATTCTGGCAGCCTTTCTAAAGATGAAATTCTTGAGCTCGGCAAGTGTGTAAATATTGAATCTCTTGGCTTATATTTTGCAAAACAAGAAAAAGGGCAGGACGCAGAAATAAGATTAAGTGTAGATGCAATACATCTTCTTAGAGAACAAGTTTCTAAAAGAATTATTGAAGTAGACAAACAACAAGCAGACGATTGGCTTAGAGGAAGAGATATAGAGATTGGTAAAGATTTTAAAGGCTTTGTTATTTTGAAACATGAGAATGATTTTATTGGTTGTGGCCGAATGTCTGCTGGCAGAATAACAAACTTTGTGCCAAAAGAAAGGAGAATTAAAAGTTAAATTAAAAAAAATAAAAATTCAATAAAAATGTTCAATAATATTTTGATTATTTATAGTGAAAAATTAACAGAGAAGCATTTAAATGTAGTTGAAAAAATAAGAGAAGTTATTGAAAAAGTTTTTTCTGGGAAATGTAATGTTGTGAATGCAAAAGACTTGCAGGCCTCTGTTTTTCAGAATATAGACTTAGTTATAACTGCAGGTGGAGACGGTACATTTATGAGAGCAGCCCACTTTATTAAAGACATACTTATTCTAGGGATAAATTCTGAATCAGAATACAGCGAAGGAGCATTAACTAGCATTAAGGAAAACGAGCTTGACATCTTAAGAGAAATATTAAAGGATAATCATAAAACAATAAAGAGGCAGAGGGCAAAGATAATTAGAAATGGCGTTGTGTTGGATAAATTGGCATTAAATGAGGTTTATGTTGGGTCAAAAAGCCAGTTCCATACATCTAAATACAAAATTAAATTTAAAAATAATGAAGAAGAACATCGAAGTTCTGGAGTTCTTGTTGTTACAGGCTCTGGTTCAAATGCCTGGTATAATTCAGCAGGCGGAAAACCCTTTCATTATGAAGATAGAAGATTGGCTTTTTTAGTTAGAGAACCTTATTTTGGCAATATATTTAAACCAAAAATTCTAAATGGAGAAATTCCATTTGGGGAGAAGATTATAATTGAATCAAAAATGCATGTTGGTGGGGTAATTGCAATAGATTCAAACTCAAACCATGATTTTAATAGTGGTGACATAGTTGAGATTGAAATATCTGATGAGCCTTTAAATGTTATAGTGAAATGAATAATAAAATGAACAGAGCAAAGATTATAAAAACTAAAAGTTTTTATGGGATTCTGTTCTGAATTAAAGAGGGCATTGAAGTCTGATGATACTGAGAAATATCTAGAATTGCAGAGAAAATCAGGCAAGTTTAAAAAAATTTCAGAAAACAAGAGAACAATTGAGATTAATAAGAGAGGATCACTTGTTGAAAAATTAATTCTAAAAGCAGGCGTAGAGGCCCCTTAGATGAGCTCACTTGGGACATGCCTTATAAGAGTGTATGATATCAGAGAAAATGATGATGGTGTTGTTGAGTTTGGTGTAGGCAATAAAATACTTCCTATTTTGGCGTACTGTCGAATTAAAGCTTTTTATAATGAAGGGTCAGATTGATAGTTAATTTAGAAACTATGTTTATTAATATAAGCTTTTTAAACCATCTTTCACTACTTTTCTTATAAACTTAAGATGCAAACAGAAGAAATTGAAAATTTAAAGAAAGCAGGCGAAATTGCAAGTAAGACAATTGAATATGCAAAACAAATTATAAAACCAGGAATGAAGTTACTTGAAATTGCAGAGAAAATTGAAGCTAAAATCTTAGAACTTGGAGGTAAATTTGCTTTTCCAACTAATTTATCAATAAATGAAATTGCAGCTCATTATACTCCGAGTTATAATGATGAAACTCTTGCTAGTGGCTTGTTAAAAGTTGATTTAGGAGCACACATCGATGGTTTTATTTCAGATACTGCATTTTCTCTTAATCTTGAGGGAAATGCGGAACAAAAACAAGAAAATGATAAATTAATAGAGGCAAGTAAACAGGCCTTACAGGCTGCTATTTCTGTTGCAGCAGAAAATATTGAAATATGGAAAATCGGCGAGGCAATCCATAAAACAATAACAGAAAAAGGATTTTCTCCAATAAGAAATTTATCTGGCCATGAGCTAAAACAATTTAATTTACATGCAGGCGTTACAATTCCTAACTATAATAATAACAGTTCAATTAAACTAGCTGAAGGAGCCTATGCAATTGAGCCTTTTGCGACAACTGGCCAAGGAGTAGTTTATGATGGCAAACCCTCCAATATCTATAAACTGATAGGGAGGAAACCTGTTAGAGATTCTCTTGCTCGTGAAATTTTAAGTTATATTGAAGATGAGTTTTTAACTTTGCCATTTTGTTCTCGGTGGATTGTTAAAAAATTCAGCACACGTGCTCTTATCTCACTCAGATTACTTGAACAAGCTGGAGTATTATATCATTTTCCTCAGCTTGTAGAGAAAATGCAGAAACCAGTTAGCCAAGCTGAGCATACAATCATTATATATGGTGGAAAAGTAGAAGTTACAACACAATAATATTTAAAAAAATAAAACCCTTTTTTTTAAGATGAGAAAACAAAAAGTATCAGATGGATGGAAATATATGCTTAATACAGCAACGATTCTAGGAGTTCTCTTTGCTGCTTATTTTACAATTTCTAAAATTAGAGAAGAGAACTTTAGAGAAAATCTTAGAAAGGTTGTTATCCCTCTTGAGCATATTACGCATTTAAATCAATACAGTTCTTTTTCTCCAACAATACATGTTAGACAAAAAGATGGGACTACAATTATTAAATACCCCTGCGTAGATAAGAGAGATAAACTACAGCATTTCACAGAACAACAATATATACAACAATTTGGACAGCAAGCCTTTGAAAAACAATTTGGCGGCTTAGAACAAAAGGCCATACAACAAAATTAATCTTATCCAGTATAACCTGGACCTTGTATTAAAGCTGCTTTAGCTGACCTAAGATACTCTTGCTCTACTTTTTTATATCTTTCAATATCATTCTTACTAAGACTTGCTTTTACTTTTTTCATTGCTTGTTCAAAATGCTTTTTCTTCACTTCTTCTGTTTTGATATCTTCTCTTAATGCGAGCATTGCAGCTTCTCTTGCTAAAGCTTCAATATCAGCTCCAACGTAACCTTCTATTTTATCTGCTATTTTGTCTAAGTTAACATCTTTTGCAAGAGGCATGTTTTTTGTATGAATTTTTAAAGTCTCAAATCTTGCTTCTTTATTTACAGATGCAACAAGCAAAATTCTATCAAACCTGCCAGGACGAAGTATTGCAGTATCTAACATATCTGGTCTGTTCGTAGCGCCAATAACAACAATGTTTGTCAAATCCTCTAAACCATCCATTTCAGCTAATAACTGATTCAAAACTCTTTCAGTAACCCTACTGCCAGTATCTATTCCTCTTCTTGATGTTAAAGCATCAATTTCATCAAAAAATATTATGCAAGGAGCTACCTGTCTTGCTCTTTCAAATATCTTTCTTATACCTTTTTCACTTTGTCCAACCCACATACTCAGCAAGCTTGGACCTTTAACTTGTATGAAATTTGCCTCAGATTCATTTGCAATCGCCTTGGCCAGAAGAGTTTTACCTGTTCCTGGCGGTCCGTATAATAAAATTCCTTTTGGTGGTCTTATACCCAGTCTTGTAAAAGATTCAGGATGTTTCATTGGCCATTCAACAGCTTCTTTTAATTCTTGCTTTATTTTCTGTAATCCACCCACATCTTGCCATTTTATATTTGGCGTTTCAACTAAGACCTCGCGCATAGCACTAGGCCTTACAATTTTTAGTGCTTCTCTAAAATCTTTTGATTTAATCTTCAATTGATTAAGAATTTCTTGAGGTATTTCTTCATCTTCTTTTAATTTCCATTTAGGTAGCAGTTTTCTTAATAAAGTCATTGCTGCTTCTTTTGCAAGGGCTGCAAGATCTGCACCAACGAAACCATGAGTTATGGCTGCAATATCCTCTAGTTTAACATCTTTTGCAAGAGGCATGTTTCTTGTATGAATCTTTAAAATACTAAGACGACCAGCTTTATCTGGAACAGATATTGAGATTTCTCTATCAAACCTGCCGGGACGTCTTAAAGCAGGGTCGAGAGCATTGGGTCTGTTTGTAGCTCCAATAACAACTACCTTTCCACGAGTTTTTAGACCATCCATTGTAGTGAGAATCTGACTTACAACACGCCTTTCAACTTCTCCGTATGCTTCTTCTCTTTTTGGAGCAATTGCATCAATTTCATCTATAAAAATGATCGCAGGAGCTGTTTTTTCAGCTTCCTCAAAAATATCTCTTATTCTTTTTTCACTCTCGCCATAGAACTTACTCATGCACTCAGGGCCATTCAATAAGATAAAATTAGCTTCAGATTCATTTGCAACCGCCTTGGCCAGAAGAGTTTTACCTGTTCCTGGTGGACCATGCAATAGAACACCTTTTGGCGGTTCAATTCCCAACCTATTAAAAATTTCAGGATGTTTTAATGGCAGCTCGACCATTTCTCTAATTTTTTTGAGTTATTCAGCCAAGCCACCAATATCTTCATAAGTTACTTCAAGAACTTTTTCTTCTGAAATTTCAACAGCTTTTGGGGAGACAACAACTTGTGTAGATTCAGTAATTATGCATGGTTGGGATGGTGAGGTTGAAACAATAACAAATCTTAATTGTTGAAAGCCAGAAAATCCGGGATTATTAAATGCACCCCCAAAAATATCTTCTATGTCCCCAAACAAGCCGAAGTCAGACATAACATCTCTTCTTCTTTGAACTCCACCTAAAACAACAACATCTCCTTTCATGACTGCTCTGCCAAGAAGACCACGTTTAAAACTTTCTGGATTTCCTCTGACTATTATACCTTTTTGTGAAGGGGCAATAGTTATTTTTTTAGCTTCTTTAATATCAGCCTTCTGTACAGTAACTTGTTCGCTAATTCCTGTTCTTGCATTTCTTCTTAGTATCCCGTCTATTCTTATTATACCTTCCCCTACATCTGCAGGATATGCTCTATCTACAATTGCAACACTTTCTCTCTGGCCTTTAATCAAAACCACATCGCCTCTTTTAACATCTAATTTTTTCATAATCTCACCGTCCACTCTAGCAATTCCTTTATATGCATCATCTTGTAATGCTTCCATAACCTTTAACCTTATATCTGGCATTTTATTTTAAATTTTTATATATTTCTTCTGAATATTTAAATTCTATTACACTATCTGCTAGCTCTCTTATATGCGTGTCTACACCCTCTTTAATAACTGCAATAATTTTTTTCCCTTTAGTTATTGCATAACTTGTTTCTAATAGCATTCCTTCACTTTTATTTTGTGATCTTATTAATACTAATAATGCATCTGTGTTCTCTAGTCTTTTAAAAGTATTTTGAAATAATTCTTTTTTTTCAGTAGGCTGATTAGGATCTAATATTGGACAGTAAGTTTCATGTCCTGATTCTCTAAGGATAGCGTAAATTTTTTTTAAAAATTCAATTAGTTCTTCCTGTTTTTCTCCTGTTTTTCTATAAGCTAATTGTATTTCCATCCTATCTTATTATTCTTTTATTTAATTTACTTCTTCCATTGTTCTCTTTATATTGTTCATCAAATATTAATGATAATCTACCTGCTTCTTCAAAACATAACTGAACCATATCATTCATGATTTTCTCCTGCTCGTGTATAAAATCAACAATCTGCTTTGG
>CAZOGQ010000013.1:0-13410 GCA_964579545.1 Candidatus Woesearchaeota archaeon
AGTCACTGATTCCAAGCATTATGAACAATAAGCCAATGCCAAGCACAAACCACATAGCACCGCCTTTTAGGAAATCCCATGCTGCATTACCAAAATTAAGCGATTTCCCAAATACTGTCCAATCATACACTGCCGAATAATACGCAACTAAGATTGCGCCAATTACAAGTATTAACCCAAACAATAACTCAAACCATTTATTCATGCTTTTACTTACATTATTAAATTTAAAAAGTTTTCTATATTCTAATATAGTTTTTCATATTCATGCTTTCACAAAAAAATTTAAATACCCTCCAAATATATTTTTATAATGAAAATGCATATACTTTTTTTTGTGAATTAAGATGTTCACAGAAAAACAACTTAAAGAAATAAGAGAGCATCTAAACAGAAGTCAGAACCCTATTTTCTTTTTTGATAATGATATTGATGGGCTTGCTTCATTCTTACTCTTAAGGAGATATATTGACCGTGGCAAGGGTGTGGCAATTAGATCATTTCCTGATTTAAATCCAAGTTACGCAAAAAAAATTCATGAGCTAAAGTCAGATTATGTATTTGTTTTAGACAAGCCAAGGATATCTGATGGGTTTATAGAAGAAGTAAAGAAACTAAATTTGCCTCTTGTCTGGATAGACCACCATGAAAACAAAGAATCAGAAACTAAAGATTATGGTGATAATATGTTTGTCTATAATACAATGCATGGGGAAAACAAAAGTCCTGAGCCAGTTTCTTATTGGGCATATAAAATTTCAAAAAATAAAAATGAATTATGGATTTCAATAATAGGATGTGTTGGGGACGGTTTTTTACCCGAGTTTTCATCTGAGTTTAGAGAAGACTATCCAGAAATGTGGGGGGTTGTGAGAACAGCTTTTCAAGGCCTTTATGAAACTAAAATTGGAGAAATTGCAAGAATGTTAAGTTTTGCTTTAAAAGACAGAACAAGCAATGTTGTTAGGATGCTAAAATTTCTTGTAGAAGTGAAAAACCCCCATGATTTACTTGAAGAAAACAAAAATACCTTGCAAATATTTCGTAGATATAATCAAATTGGGAGAAGTTACAAGAAGTTATTAGACAAAGCAAAGAGAATTGGCAAACTAAGCAAGAAAATTCTTTATTTTCAGTATGGCGGTCAATTGAGTTTAAGTGCTGATATATCCAATGAACTTTTTTACCTTTTTCCAGACAAGGTAATTGTCGTTGCATATCTTTCTGGAATAAAAGCAAATATTTCTTTAAGAGGAAACATAGAAAATATAGATATGAATGAACTAACAAAAAAAGCTATCCATGAACTTGAAAATGCAAGTGGTGGAGGCCACAAACATGCTACTGGAGCTCAAGTTCAGATAGAAGATCTGCCGAAGTTCAAAAAAAAACTAGGAAAACTGCTGACATAAGATGAAAATCATTGCAATTGGAGACCCCCATGGGAATTTTGAAAAAATAAAAAAAATCCTTTTTAAAGAAACAGATTTAATTCTTTTGACAGGCGATTTAGGAAAATCAGATTTAGCAAGAAAAAGGGCTTTTGAAAATATAAGGAGGAGAAAAGCGGGTTTGCCAGAAAAAGAGTATATTCCACAACAAAGAAAAAAAGCATTTATGGAAGCTTACAATTCTACAATGAAATTAATAAAATATTTGAGGAAATTTGCTCCAATTTATGTTATTTTTGGAAATGTAGAAACTCCAAATTATGAAGCAAGAAAAATGTCAAAAGAGACTGGCTTAGAAATTCCTTTTTTAGCTAATGATTTAAATGCTTTGTCTGGTGTTCGAGTTATTAATAATAGAATCGCCAATTTTAATGGGATTAGAATTGGGGGATTAGAATATTTTGTTGATACTGTTTGGGTCAGAGATTTTAAGCCTTCAGATTACAAGGAAAAAATGAGAAAGGCAAAAAAAGAAACAGATAAAGCAAGAAAAACCCTTAAGTGGTTTGGTTATGTTGATATTTTACTTTGTCATCAGCCACCTTATGGTGTCTTAGATAAAGTTACTGCAGAGTTTGCGCCAAAACACTGGCGAGGAAAACATGCTGGCAGCAGAGTCATTCTAGATTATATAAAGAAAAAACAACCAAGATATGTTTTCTGTGGCCACATTCACGAAGGAGAGGGAATGAAAAAAGTTGGAGGTACAGAAGTTTATAATCTGGGAGTTGCTGGATATAAAGTCATTGAGCTGTAACTAAGAAAAGCTTTTTAAATAAACTTTCTCTTTGTTTTTTATGATTTTGGCACAATTAATACTTGAGGCACTGCCTATTCCTATTTATTAATTTAATTGTGTTTTTACTAAATCTATAAACTTTTAATTTCTAAAATGAAAAAAGTTAAAGATTTTTTGTGGGCTCCAAACATGAATGTTGAAGAATTAGTAGACAAATTTGGTAGTCTTGGCTTCCAGGCAATTGAATTAAATGCAGCTTCTGATGTTATCCTTAAAATGAAAAAAGCAGGGGCTAAAATATTTTTAACATTCACTTCAAATATGGTTACTTCTGGTTTAAGAGGTTTTTTTGCTCAGCTTATCAATATTGGCATGGTTGATTTTATTGTTACAACTTCTGGTTCAATAGAGGAAGATATTATGAAATCACTTGGAGAGAGTTTTGAAATTACAAGCTTTAGTGCAGACGATGTACATTTATATGAAAAAGGAGAAAATAGAATAGGCAACTTGTTAATTAGAAACGAAAGCTATATGAAATTTGAAGACAAAATGTCAGAATATCTAAAAAAAATTTATGAAAAATATAAGAGAGTATCTGCTTATGATTTATTAACAGAGATTGGCTTGATGTTAGCTGACCAGAATTCTATATTACATCAAGCAGCAAGAAAAAATGTTCCAATTTTTTGCCCTGGAATTGCTGATTCAGCATTTGGTTTCCATTTATTTTTATTTCAGCAAAAACATAAAGATTTTATTGTTGATACTTTAGAGGATATGAAAAAAGCAATTACTGAGCTAAGTTTTGATGAAAAAAAAGGTTTAATTGCTCTTGGTGGAAGTATCTCAAAACATTATGCTGTTTTTTCAGCTTTATTAAGTGGAGGATTTGATTATGCTGTTTATATGACTTCTTCTCATCAATCATCAGGAAGTTTTGCAGGAGCAACAACTAATGAAGCTAAAAGTTGGGGTAAAATAAAAGATGATGCAGAAGCTGCTACTGTTATCGGTGATGTTACAATTAATTTCCCTCTTGTTATGGTAAGTGTTTTAGAAAAACTAAGAAAACAAGGAATTTTGAAAATTAAGGGAAATGAGAAACATGGAAGCTAAATTTATTCTTTCTAAGAAAAAAGTTTTACAACAATATAATAAACTTAGAGATTTATGTAAAATTTCTTATAGTTTTAAGACAAATAGAGAAGTTGCTAAAATTCTTCAGGATTTAACTGACTCTGAGTTTTCTATTCATCTTATTGATGAGATAAATATGTTTAAAGACAAAAGAAGAATATGGTTTTTTTCTCAAGCATGGAACAAGCAGGAAATTAAACAAATAATTAAGGGGGGGGTCAGGAATTTTGTAATTGATAATGAAAAGGATTTAGAAGAATTATTGAGTTCCATAGAAGAAAATAAAATCAGGATAAATTTATTGTTGAGAATGAAATTTCAAGAACATAGAATTGGTTCTGGAAGATATTTTGTTTATGGTATGCCTTCTAGTAAAATTAATGAGATTATAAGACAAATTAAGGATAACCAGTTTATAGATAAATTAGGCGTGCATATACACAGAAAAAGTCAGAATGTTAGCGAATGGGAAATAAAACAAGAATTAAAAGATTCTTTAACAGACGTAACTTTAAAGAGAATCAATATTATTAACTTAGGTGGTGGCCTGCCAACAAAATACAAAAGTTATAATGCAGAAGTTATGCCTTATATTCTTGAAAAAATTAAAGGGGTAAGAGAATTTTTGCAAAAGCAAGAAATAGAAACTTATATTGAACCAGGAAGATTTATTTCTGCTCCTTCTATAAAACTTGAGACAGAAATAATTCAAATTTATGGCAATGTAATTGTTATTGATACATCTATTTATAATTGCGCTCTTGATACTGTAATTAATCATACGAAGATGTTAGTTGAAAACGAACTTGAAGATACTAAAGAAGGAAATTATTATTTAATTAAAGGCAATTCTCCAACTAGGGACGATATTTTTAGATATAAAACTAGGTTAAGAGATCCAAAAATTAGCCAAAAACTAATTTTTCTGAATGCTGGAGCTTATAATTATACTACAGATTTCTGCGGTTTTAAAAAATTAAAGACAGAGATTGTTGAGGACTTTTAATAACTCTTTGCAATATAAACAATACTTTCTGCTTTTTTATTGCAATAAACACACTTTCTTATTTTTGCTTTAGCGTTTTTGTCTACAAACATTATTTTTGCTCCACCAGTTTTGTCCTTAATCCAGTTTTCACACTTTGTACTCCCACACCATTCTGTATGGACAAGCTTCTTATTTTTTATTGCTTTTATCAGCTCTTTCATATTTTTCACATTAATTATGCTGTCTTTTAAAAATTTCTCAGCTTTTTTGAGTAAAGAATCTTGCATATCTTTTAGCTCATTAAGTATTTTCTTGTTTAAATCCCTCACCTTAATATTTTGTTTTTTGTTATTATCTCTTCTTACAATAACAACAGAATTGTTTTTTATATCTCGCGGGCCTATTTCAATTCTTAATGGTATGCCTTTCATTTCCCAATCATTAAACTTATAGCCAGGACTATAATCTCTCATGTCTAATTCAACCCCCACAGATAGTTTTCTCTTGATCTCTTCTGCTTTCATTAGCACAGATTTTTTTTCTGTTTCATTCTTAAATATCGGAACAATAGCTACTTTTGTTTCACAAATAGCTGGGGGTAAAACCAATCCATGATTATCAGAATGCATCATTATGCATATGCCAATACTTCGCGTTGAGATTCCCCAGGAAGTTTGCCAGACAAATTTTTCTTTTTCATCTTTATCTTTAAACTTAATATTAAAGGTCTTTGAAAAATTCTGGCCAAGATGATGTGATGTGGCGCCTTGAGCAGATTTTCCAGATGGTAAGAAAATTTCAACTGTCAGTGTTTTTTCTGCTCCTGCAAATTTTTCTTTTTGTGTTTTTGTACCTTTAATTACAGGAATTGCATACATTTCTCTAAAAACATCTTCGTAAAAATTCAAGATTTTTTCTGCATCTTTTTCAGCTTCTTGTTTTGTTGCAAAAGCCGAATGTCCTTCTTGCCATAAAAATTCACGAGAACGAATCAATGGTATTGGATATTTAAATTCCCACCTCACAATGTTACACCACTGATTCAGCCTGAGGGGTAGATCTCTCCAAGAACGAATCCATTTTGAATACGCAGGGTATATTATAGTTTCAGACGTAGGCCGAAGAGCTAATTTTTCAGCAAGTTTATTATCTCCTGTTTGGGTAACCCACGCTACTTCTGGATTGAAACCTTTAACATGTTCTTGTTCTTTAGAAAGAAGAGATTCTGGGATAAGTAATGGAAAATACGAATTTTGAATACCATCTTTTTTTATTTTTTTATTAAAATATTCTTGAACCTTTTCCCAAATTACATATAATCTCGGTCTGAGAATATAGCAACCAGAAACAGGTGAATATTCAATTAGTTCTGCTTTTTGCAAAAGTTGAGGATACCATTCTGAAAGCTCATCTTTTTCAGCTGTTATACCTTTTTCATCTTTTGCTTTTTTCTTTTTTGCCATACCTCTTTTTAGTTCTTTTATTTCTTAAATCTTTGCGTTCTTAAGAAATTGTAAAAATGGGGTTGCCCGGATTTGAACCGGGGCCACAAGCAATTCAGGAAGGCTCTCGGAATTTTGTATTATTTTGTCTCGAGACTTCCTTCACCCGAAGCTCGAAGGCTACCAAACTACCCCACAACCCCTAACTTTTTATTTTCCCTCTTATCTTTTCAATGAATTTATCTTTTATTCTATAAGAGCGTTTTAATACATGGCAGAGAAATTTAAAATCTATTTTTGGCATGCCTTTCCACTCTTGCATTAATTGATATCTTATTTTGTAGTGTGGTTCAAATTTCTTGCTTATTTGATTTAGGTTATTGAACCCAGATTTGATAATTTTAAAATTTTTTTCATCTATGTCAGACAAATAAGGTACTTTCTTAAGACCAATAATTCTTGAAGCTAGCTTGTCAACAATAAAACCATTCATACTACACATACAAATCCCTAAATTAATCTGCTGCCCGTTAACTGGTCCATTTCCTTGCATTCCAGTGAAACCATCAAGAATATATAGATCTGCAGGAGCTTTTTTAAATACCCTCAATAAATTCTCTTTTTTCAGTTTGTTTGCTTTAACACCTTTGTCTATTAGAATTCTTTCTAGAATGCTAATAGCATGCAATGCTACTCTTTTTTTAAGAACACAACCAAACATGTTTTTTAAACAACCAGTATAAACAAACTCATCATGTGTTTTTGGCAGTGCAAGAGAAACTGTAAAAGCTATTTGAGGCAGCTTAGATATTTTTGTTTTGATTAATTTATGATTTAATTGTTTAAATTCTATTTCTTGTGAAGGAAATTCACCAAGGTCAGATAAGATAATCTTATGTTCTTTCAATAATCTTTTGTAAGGTCCACCCCCAGATTTTGTGAAAGCAAAGGCATTATCACCAACAATTATTTTTTTAAATTTATTTTTAAAGTTTTTATTAAAAAAATTCAGGACAGTTGAAATTGTATATATGTGTGTACATGCATGTAGATAGTTTATATCAATAGCATTAATTTTAATAAAAAGTATATCAGAATTTTTGTTTTTTATAGCTTTTTTTATATCTTGTTTTATAAACATTAGGACTTTATGTATATTACTTTGTCTATTACTTCCTTTTACAATTATGAGTTTTGTTTGTTTATTTGCCTTTTGCATTTTAAGAAAAGTGGGCCTGAGAGGAATCGAACCCCCATTGGCTGGTTTCTCCATGCAGCCGAAGCCAGCTAGTTTATCCATTAACTTACAAGCCCATAATGGGTAGTGCAAAGATATTTAAAAATATATACCTCCTTCTGATATTATAATTAGAGGTTAAGTAAAATGTCAAAACTTTTAGCTGCAATTGCAACACTTACAGGAACACTTATTGGGGCAGGTTTCCTTGGAATCCCATTTGTTATTGCTAAATCTGGTTTTATTATTGGTCTTGTCTATATAATTCTTATCGGATTAATTTTAATGTTTACTAGACTTTATCTTGGAGAAATCGCTCTTAGGACAAAAGGAGATCATCAGCTTACAGGTTACGCACAGAAATATCTTGGTAAAACTGGCAAGAGATTAATGTTATTTTCTATGATTTTTGGCATATATTCTGCTTTGGTTGCTTACCTTATTGGTGAAGGCAATAGTTTCAGCTTACTTTTTTTTGGAAATCTAGACCATGCTTTTTATCTTGCGCTTGCATTCTGGATTCTTCTTTCTTTTTTAGTCTTTATTGGATTGAGGGCACTAAAAAAATTTGAGCCAATAGGAATGTTTATCGTTATACTATTGATTATAATAATATTCTTTTCTTTTTCAAGTAAAATAAATCCTAAAAATTTAAGTTATGTAAATCCCAATAATGCGTTTTTGCCTATTGGAGTGATATTATTTGCATTTCTTGGTTTTTCTGCTCTACCTGAACTTGAGAGAATTTTGAAATGGCAAGAAGATAAAATGAAAAAAGCAATTATAATCGGAAGTATTATTCCAATTATTGTATATATTATTTTTGCTTTTGTTGTTGTTGGTTATCTCGGAGAGAATGTTTCTGAAATTGCAACTCTTAGTCTCGGTAAGTTTTCAGTTTTGCTTGGCATAGTCACAATGTTCACTGCTTTTTTTGTATTAAGCATTGCTTTAAGAGATATGTATAGATTTGACTTTAACTTTTCAAAAAATAAAGCATGGTTCTTTGCATGTTTTATACCTTTAATTTTATTTATGCTAATCGACAAGTTTAATATTTTTTCTTTTACACAAATTCTTTCACTGGCTGGAACAATTGCAGGTGGCTTGGCTGGAATTCTTATCTTACTTATGATAAAAAAAGCAAAAGAAAAAGGAAATCGCAAGCCAGAATATTCCCTTCCATTATACTGGCCATTAATAATTATTGCAGCTTTGCTTCTTATAGCTGCAGTTGTTTCCGAGATACTGAAAATTGTGTAGAATATTAATTTTACCATAACTTCAAGGTGACTTGAAGTTATCGACGGATTTATAAATATCATTTTTTTGTGGCTTATATGGAAAACAAAAAATTCACATATATTTTGCTTGCAGTCCTCGTGACAGTCGTTATAGCCTCGGTTATAACAGATAAGCTGCCAAGGTCAGGACCACAACCAGGTCTTGAAACAGAAAAACCAAAAAAATTCTCTTCATTATCTGAGCTTAAAACTTTTTTAAAGGAAAATACTGAAAGTTCTAGTTTTTATGGGGGTTTTCTTGGAATGAGAACAGGCACCTCAGTTGAAATGAATATGGCAATGGCACCAATTGCAGGAGCAGAAAAATTAGCTGCAGAATCAGGTGGAGGCGAAGCAGCTGATTACTCCCAGACAAATATCCAGGTAGCAGGAGTTGATGAACTTGACATTGTAAAAAATGATGGTAAATACATATATACTTCAATAGGAAATAAGATTGTTATTACTCGGGCTTATCCTGCTGAAGACATGCAGATCCTAAGTGAAATTAATTTAACTGGCGTGCGTGGACTTTTTATAAATGAAAATAGGTTAATTGCAATCAAATCTGATTATGGGTACAGACATGATTCTTCTAAAACACAAGTTTATGTTTATGATGTATCAGACAGATCAGAACCTGTTCTTGAAAAAAACCTTTCAGGAGAAGGTAACTGCGTGGCCTCTAGAATGATAGGAGATTATGTTTATATTATTTCTACAAAATATATAAATATAGATAATCCAATTCTTCCTATTTATGAAGTGGGTGGAGTAAAACAAGAAATAGCTGTATCTGATATAAATTATTTTAATTATCCAGACACAAGTTATGTTTTTACATCTATAATGGCACTCGACATAGAAAAAGGTGAATTTAACTCTGAGATTTACTTAACTGGTGGAACAAGCGATATTTATGTTTCTCAAGACAATATTTATTTAACTTATACAAAAACAATAAACGGAAAAGCTTACTATACACAAATAATTGAAGAAGTGTTTATCCCTCTTGTTCTAAAAGCAGAAAAAGAAAAAATTCAGGAAATATTAGATTCAGATAAAAAAGAGTATGAGAAGTATAATGAAGCAAATAGGATAATTAAGGAGTATTCAGATTCACTTACTGGAAAAGAAAAAGCTGATTTTGACAAAGAGTTAATGGAAGAGCTTCAGGATTTTGAATTTAAAATACAAAAGCAATATGAAAAAACAATAATACATAAGATTAACATAGATAAATTAGATATAGAATATGAGAATGTTGGGGAAGCTCCTGGCCGTGTCTTAAACCAATTTTCAATAGATGAATTTAATGGCTATTTTAGAATTGCCACAACAACAGGAAGTATGTGGGGCAGACAAACAAACTTGAATCATTTATATATTCTTAATAAAGAGTTTGAAATTGTTGGAAGTGTTGAAGACCTTGCAAAAGGCGAAAGAATTTATTCTGCAAGATTCCTTGGTGAGCGAGCATATATGGTTACCTTCCGCCAGGTAGATCCTCTTTATGTTATTGACTTATCTAATCCTGAAGATCCAGAGGTTCTTGGTTATCTAAAAGTAACCGGATATTCAAGTTATTTACATCCATATGATGAAAATCATATTATTGGAATAGGAAAAGAAGCTACAGAAGAAGGCAGGGTTCAGGGAGTTAAGATTGCATTATTTGATGTTTCAAATGTTGAAGAGCCAGTTGAAGTTGGAAAATATGAAGTTAAACAAGGTCGTTGGTCTGATTCAGAATCACTTTATGACCACAAAGCATTTTTATTTGATAAAAAAAGAAATCTGCTTGTTATACCAATTTCATATAATGGAGAAATAATAGCTGGTTATACTGATGCTGGATATCCTATTAGAAAATATAATTACTGGCAAGGAGCTTTTGTATTTAATATAGATTTACAAGGAATCTCACTAAGAGGAAAAATAGATCATCATGAAAATGAAACAGATGACGAATATTATTATCGTTCATGGGATACGGTTGTTAGAAGAAGCCTCTATATGGATGATATTTTATATACAATTTCAGGTATAAAAATAAAGGCAAATGATATTAAAACACTCAGCGAGCTTAATAGCTTAGATTTGCCTTATGAAACAAAGTATTATGATTATCCAATAATGTCTGGATCAACAGGAATTATTGAGGATGTTGACATTTAAATTCACTTCAACAAACTTTCCATAATTTTTCTTGCAACAACATAATCTGCTCTTCTCTCACTGAGTTTCATAACTTCACCCATTAAGAAATTAAATGCTTCTTTTTTTCCTTGTTTGAAGTCTGAAACTGCTTGTTTGTTTTTGTCCATAACTTGTTTACAAATTTTTTCTATCTGTTTTTTATTAGTTATTCTTTCTTGTCCTTTTAACTTTGTCTTTGGAGAAAACGATTTTGGTATAAACTCGTTGAGAATTCTCTTAGCTTTTAACTCTGTAATTTTTTTAGTTTCCACAAGCTGAATAAGTTCTGCAAAATGTTCTACTTTTATGTCTGTTTCATCAAGTGCTTTTTTATTATAATTCAACACGCGAAGCAATTCAATTGCAATCCATGGCAGTGCAAATCTTGGTTTTACTTTCTTGCTGATTTTTTCAAAAAACTCAACAAGTGCAAGATTTTTATAAAGTATGGAAGCATTTTCTTTATCAATTTTATATTTTTTAATTAATTTTTCAAGTTTTTTTTCAGGACTTTCAGGAAGCTTGTTTTTTATTTCTCTCACTTGTTTTTCCTTTATGTTTATAACAGGCAAGTCAGGTTCAATAATAAATCTATAATCTTCTGTTTGTTCTTTTTCCCTCATCCTGATAGTTATGCCTTTTTTCTCGTCGTATCTTCTTGTTTCTCTTTTTGCTCTTTCTTTTCTCTGCCTAATTATTTCATAATCAATTGCTTTCTTTATATTTTCAATGCTGTTCATGTTTTTAATTTCAACTCTTTCGCCTCCACCCATAGAAACATTTAAATCAATTTTTATTCCTGCATTTTTATCAACAGCCTTTATATAAGCAAGAACAAGAACAAGATGTTTAATCCAACCTTCAACTTCTTCTGTATCTGAAAAATCAGGTTCTGTAACTATTTCTGCGAGAGGCAGGCCACTTCTGTTATAATCTATACAGCCTGTTTCAGGATTCCATGCAGCAGGATCTTCTTCAAGATGTATTTCCCTTATTCTTATATCTCTGAATCTCCCATTTTCAGAAACAGGAATTGAACGTGCACCTGAAATTGTTTCTTGATATCCTTTTGGCAAGTCAGGCCAATCATAATGTTTTCTTTGCCAAACAACTTTTTTGCCTTTTTCAATTGTATTAATATGAGCATTTAACATAAGAGAGATTTGTATAAGCTTTCTAAGTGCCTCTGAATTAGGCAGCATTGGCTTACAGCCTGGCTGCCCTGTGCATATTGGACACACCAAAGTATTTGGTCTTACCTCTTTGCTTTTATGCTCTGTCTTACATCTACAAAACAATTTCTCTTTTGTATTGAGGTAGGCATGTACTTCAAGGCCTATCATCACATCTTTGTTTATTGCCATAAGAAATACAGAGAAAGATAATATAAAAAGTTTAGTGTCAGACTACTTTTATAAGCTTTTTTCTTCTTGGATAACTTTCTTTTTTTACTTCACTGGTAATATGTATTATATAATATTGTTTTTCGTATATCCTTGATTGTCTTGGGTCTATTTTTCCTTCTCTACAAAGTTTCCTTAATTTTTGTATGATGCCTCCTGTTGGCCTGTCTAGTCTAGTTACGATTTTCTCTAATAGTTCCCCAGAATTAGCAAGCTCTAATAAGACCGTTACTTGTTCTCTATATTCTCTTCTGCCTCTATTATCTCTTCTCCTGAAAATCATAAAATCATTATGGCATTGAATCTCTTAACTTTTTCTATTCTGAAATATATATTATGAAACTCAACAAATCAGCTAAAAATCTGGCTGAATCTCTTGCCTTTTTTTCTGGCAGTTTCAATTGAAATTGCAAGTCCTGTTTTTGTTTTTTCTAATTGCTGAGGCTTAAGAAAAAACCAACCTTCTCTATTAAAACGGACGGCGATTATTGGTTTTAAGCCGAATATTTCACTAAACACAAGAAAATCATTAATCTGGCTTTTGTCAAGATATCTCTTTTTTTTCTTACTTGTCTTACATTCAATTGCATATTTCTTCCTTTTCTTGCCAGCTATAAGGTCGCAAGGAGAATCATCTGCAAGACCACTTCCGGCAACTCTAACAGCCCGCCACGTATGTTCAGAGAACATCTTAAGCAGTTCTCTTTCAGAATTTGCCCCTTTTTCTTTATTTCCCATTTTACAGAAAGAAAAAAAGATTATTTAAAAGTTTAGAAAACTCTCTTATGGGCACAAATGGAAAGATTTATAAATATGTGCCCATAATCGCTGATCGAAACTCTGCGAATTTTCTGCGAGAATTCTTACTATGTTATATTCTCCTCTCTTCGGTTGTGACTTCATTAAATCGCGATGTTAGATGAAATTCACTCTGGCCACCTTAGATAAATTTATAAATTCTGATAATTTAACTAATGATTATGGACACAAAAGAAATGCAAAAAATTGTAGATGATTGGATAAAGACTAATACCAAAGGTTACTGGAAGCCGAACAATATGATGTTGAGTCTGATGGAAGAGATTGGTGAATTGGCAAGGGCAATGAATCATAAATTCGGAGAAAAGCGGAAAAAATCAGAAGAAATAGATAAAGAAATTAGTTCTGAATTGGCAGATGTTCTTTTTGATATAATTTGCATAGCCAACTCTTTAAATATAGACTTAAAAGATGCGTTTAAACACACTATGGAAAAATACGAAAAACGAGATAAACATAGACATCAATAATTTCAGCGGGCTCCGTGAACTCTCATCAGCCCTTCGGGATGTTGCACTAAATTTCTGCCCCTTTAGGATACAACAAAAATTTAACAGTTACGCAAACTTGTTAGCTAATGGTTTGTAGAATACTGCATACTCTTCTTTCTATTAGTCTCCTTATTTGTAAATTTTATTAGATGGTCTAAATCATAAAATTTGATTTTATTATTTGTTTTGTCGTATTTGAAAACTAAAATAAAACTTTT
>CAZOGQ010000014.1:0-4024 GCA_964579545.1 Candidatus Woesearchaeota archaeon
AGCAGCATCTGTTGCCAAACAATTCCATATATATGTTGAATTATCTGTTAAATTTAAATAAAATATTGTCTGGTTTTCCACTCCTGTCTTATCTAGTGTTTTATTTGCATGCCAAGAAACGCCTGTATAAATCACAGTAAGTTTAGGATGATAAGCTGTTGTTCCATGATCTTTTGAATAAAAGTCACCTCCATCATTTGGTGCATATTCCTGGATAATAAATCCATAGTTTGGCAAAGAACCATTTACCCATGCTTGGACAAGGCCAATTCCATTTGAATTCAGAGAAAAATTAAATTCATCACCAGGATCATTTGTGAACTGCATTGTTCCTAAAATAGTGGATCCTTTGTCGTTAGCTCCTTGAGCTCCTGCTGTTTGCCATACTGTTGAACTGTTGCATGTAGTCCAATTTGAATTATACTCATCCCATTTACATTTTGTTTCATAAATTTCATATTCATCGCTCTGGTCTCCTGAGGATACAACAGAAATATTTACATGTGTGATATTAGCATTGCTTGGAATACTAGATAAATCCCACTTTAAGAAAACAGATGTTTGGGGACCGTCTCCATCTATATTTAGTTCTGTGTCTGTTCCATGATTTGTTCCTGGGGTGTCGTCTTCTATGTAAGTGTCATTTGCTCCTGTATAACTACTGACACCTTGTTGAAAACTTAGTGTTGTTGGTGTTCCTCCGCCAGAAGAAAAATATAGTGTTACATTAGCAAGATTTTCATTGTCTCTGGCAGTACAATTAAAAGTTACATTTATTTCGACTAAAACACTTTCATTTCCTGGCTCATGTAAAGTTATATTTGGGGCAGTTACATCAGCAGTTGTATTAACAACAAAATACCTCATTCCAGAAGATGCATTCATATTTCCTGTAGTGTCATTGCATGAAAATAAGACAGAATGCTGCATTTGGTCTGTCATTGTTGTGTTTGTGTAATTAAAGTAAGTAGTGCTATATTTTTGCATTGTTACATTAGCTGCTCCATTCAGTGAAAAACCACACCAACTACCCTCTTCATTTAAAGAAACATTAAAATCAATTGTTGTAACAGGATATGTACTATTATCTGGAGAGATTATTGTAATTATTGGCGGATTATCTGCAGCAGAAGTATTTATATCAAATGTATAATTTGATGTTGAAAAATTTACATTATTTGCTGCGTCTGTTGCAAGACAATTCCATATATATGTTGAATTATCAGTTAAGTTTACTTGAAATATTGTTTGATTTTCTGTGCCTGTTGCATCTACTGTCTTATTTGCATGCCAAGCTGTTCCTGAAGACTCCAAACCAAATAATCTTAATTCAAATGTAGCATCAGAGCTTGCTCCATATTGTTTTATTGCAACAGCAATATAATTTGTTCCTGTTACAAGATAATCTCGCTGTGTTGAATTTAACGTGTAGCTAGGATATTCAGGGTCTAAATTATCTCTTGAATTATCAATTCCGCTATTATGTACTCCTGCAGGCGTAGAACTATGACTTTCCCAATCAACTGTTTCATTATCTGTTTTTATAAGATACCCATTAATATAAACAGCATAGTGGTCATCATAATCTACAATAAATGTCATGTTAATGACATTAGAAGAATCATTTACTGTGAAGTTTCTCCTAAAATAATATGTTATGTAAGCATCACCTCCATCGATTAATGTTGTATTAAGTCCTACGCCATATGTTTCACTAGAAGTTGCTAAGTATGCATAATCTTCTGTCCAGCCAGAATCATCAAAACTTTCATTATACCATTTTTCTCCAGGATATACATCACTATCATTATATCTCCAAGCAGAACGATTTTCAACCCATACAACGGCAGTATCTCCGCCTCCGCCGCCAGAAGAAAAATACAGTGTAACATTTGAAAGATCTTCATTATCTCTTGCTGTGCAGTTAAATGTTACATTTATTTCAGTTAAAGTGCTTGCATTTTCTGGCTCATGCAAAGTTATGTTAGGAGCAATGGAATCTGGCGGAGCTACTGCAACACTAATATTCCATGTTTCACTTTCGTTTTGATTATTTTCAACATCAGTGCAATTAACAGACCATAAATAAGTTCCATTTGCAAGATATGTTGCCAAATTATTTATCTGACTTTTTTCTATACTTGTGTCTGTTTTATTTACCTCGCCGTCTATAATCAAAGAACAATTATCTACATTACTTGAATCAGTTACATTATAATAAAAATCAATTGTATTTGTTGTTTCATTTAAAGTGTTATTTGCAGGATTAGTTAAATTTATTGCAGGTGGTGTTGTATCAACTGTAAATCCTCTTGTTTCAGAATCATTTAAATCACTAACTGAATCCCAACAATAATATTTAACTGTGTAACTTCCATCTACTATTGATGTATTTGTATAATTAAAATCCCGATTGCCATTATCCTGCATTGTTATGTTATTTGTTCCACCATCAAGACTTAGATTACAGTCAGCATCTTCATTTGTTGTAACATTGAAATTTATACTGCTTGTTCCATAAGTTATATTTGCAGGAAGATTTATTGTAACTTCTGGCGGATATGTTGCTTCTGTTATATTAAGATAAGAAGGTGTTGTTGATGAATTATATCTTACAATTGCATCACATCTTTTAGATGCCATTGTAACTGTAAGACCAAGATAATCTTCTGAAAGCATAGGATAATTTGCACCAAGCTGGCAAGTTACATCAGAATAACAAGTTGCGTCACCACTAACACAATCTGTATAATCTGTATCTTGAGTACATATTGCTGAAGATGTAGAGCAATCTGAATCACTACAATTAAGAATACTCACAGATTCTATATAACAATCAGAGTCGCCAGAACCATACCAATAAATTCTTGCTGTTATTACATCTGTTGTAATATCTGTATTTTCTGAATAAGCTGTGTCGCTTGGCCAAGTATATGGACAAGTTCCTCCTCCTCCACTAACATAACATGTCTCTGTTTGTTGTGTTCCATCTGCAGAATTTGTATTAAAATACCGAGTAGAATCGCCTTTTTGTAAATAATAAAGAGTTTCTTCATCTGGTGGATCAATTATATGATCAAATTCAAGATAATCACTTGCATTGCTGTCAAGATTCACAACTTTAAGGTCAAAGGTGTCATGAATTCCTGTCATGTTTGTTAAGTAGACAGCATAATATTTTGTTTCTGTTATTATTGGAAATTCTGTTATTTTGTCTCCGTCTTTGTAATAAACCTCTACTTTTGTATTAAGTCCCTGAGTGTTTCGAGGATAAATTGTAATATCATTTTCAGAAGTAAGATTTCTTTCAAATACAACTCTTACATACTCATTATGATATATTGCTTCACTCCAGATATTATCTAACTGATAAACTTCATTATAAATATCAGATATAAAACTTCTATTTTCATCTAAATGCTCTGCTTTTGTTATTTCAATAATAAATTCAAATGTTTGTTCTGAAAGATATGGAACATTCCACTCAAGTCTATCAATTAAATCATTGTTGTTTGTGTCAAGAGCCTCAAAATCATGCAAAATTTTAGATTCATTAACAATCCAATAAAATTTTATTTTATCTGCATCTTCTATATCAATTATTTCATCAATATTTGTGAATGCAAGAACATCTTCATAATGCAATTCATCTGGCCCAGAAATTATGATTTGTTTGTTTCTCTGGCTAAGAACATTTTCAACAGATTCAGGAGCAGGTGTTTCATATTCAACTTCATACTCCTCTGCATCTTCTTCTATATTAATTTCGATTTCATTATTTTGTTTTTTATTAAACCCAGAAAATGCACTTATCATGCCTGAATCTTGAATTTTTGATTTAAAAGAAATAAGTATTTTTTCTTTGCCTTGTTCAGTTTTAATAATTTTTTTTACATTTATATTTTTAGCTGAAATGGGCAGGCCAAGTGTTATATTTTCTATACTTTCACCTTTTCTTTTTTTAATTATTTTTGTCCATTTAACTGGTTGATTGAGAATTGCTTGTTGTTGTATTGTTTCAAGC
>CAZOGQ010000014.1:4124-13308 GCA_964579545.1 Candidatus Woesearchaeota archaeon
GTTATTAAACCTAGGGCAAGAATTAAGATAATTAATGAAATTATTAAATTTGATTTACCTGAATCTGATTTTTTATTAAGCACCCTCATTTTTCTTCATAATTTACAATAAGTTTAATTTGATTTTTTCCGAGTGCAGAAGATAAATCACTTTTCACTATAATTTTGCAAATACAAGGATAATTTTTTCGAATTATTTTACAGTTTCTCTCATCTTTATTTGTGATATTAAAGCTAGAAGGAAGCTGCCAATCAAGTGAAACATGTTCTGCATTTGCTCCAGAATTTGTAATCTCCACCCCTATTTCAAATTCCTTATTACGAATTATTTTTTCAGGATAATTTATTTGAATATTTAATTCTGGTTTATCTTGTTCAGGCTCTTGTTCTATGGGTGTGGGTTCTACAGGTTCAGGCTCTAGTGGTTTTTGTTTAACTTGTTCTTCTTGAGTTTGATTTTCTGTTGTTTCATTAATTTCAATAATTTCAGTTTTATTATCAGAAATAGTCTCTCCTGTTGTTTTATTTATTATTTTTTCAGTTTCTTTTGGTTCTTTTATATCCCCAACTGGTTTGGTTGGTTCTTGAATAGGCTCTGGAATTTGTTCAGTTGCAGAGTTTTCTTCTGTTTTTTCTTCTATATTATCTACACTCTCTGCATTATCTACATTTTCTGTAGGTTCTGCTGGTTGAGAAATTTCAGGATTTGATATTTTTTTTGCTGCAATAATAACAACAAGAATAAGAAAAACTAGCAGACTAACTATTATTAATTTTTTTAATTGCCCCTTTTTTTTCTTTATAAGTTTCATTTGCCCTGGCTTCTTTCCACTAAGTTTTGTTCTTAAAAAGCGCTTTTTTTCCACCAAATCCAGACCCCTTTTCCTGGCCCTATAAATCTTCCTTTAATCAAGCCATCACCTCTCAGGTTGTTCAGTCGATAAAACAGCTTGGTTCTTGTAGTGTCTTTTAAAAAAACCCTTAGTTTCTCTAGTATCTCTTTTGTTTCTTGTGGAAAATCTGCTTTATTAATTATTTTTAAAGCAGCTTCTGATAGTTTATCTCTCATATTCTACTCCTTTTTATTTTTTATAGATTTATATGTACGAATATAGATTTTCATTCGTATATATCGCATAATAGATTAACCTATTTATAAATCTATTTATTAACCTATAAATAAAGAGAATACCTACAAAATAACAAAAAATCCATTACAAATAGAAAATAAGAAAAAATAGCCCTGCCAGGATTTTCGTGATTTCTGATCATTCGAACCTGGGTCCCAGCCTCCAAAGGGCTGTATACTTGACCACTGTACTACAGGGCTATGTTAAGAAGCAGACTATTTTGTTTATAAATTTAATTGATAGTTTGGGATATTTGTGTATGTTGATTTAAGGGTTTATTTAATACTCTAGCGCTGTGTAGGCTAGTGACATCTGATATCACCTAATTTCTAAATTTACATTGAGATTATGAACTCCATTATTAATATTTTTGGATACTATTTAATTATTATAAGATGAGTTATTGAGGATCAATTGGTATGTGGGATATTGTCATTCTATAAATGGGTGTTAGCAACAGAAATTTTCTATATTTTCCTAATTGGTATCATATGTGTGCGTCCTACACACCTGCTCTAGAAAATTAATGCTTATATCTTCCTCTTGATTCTACTTTTTTTAACTGTTGTAAGACAGCTTCTGCATTTTTACTTTTTTTATAACCTTTTAGAACAGATGCAAAAAACTCTTTCCATTTTAAAAAATGCTTTGCTTCTAAGGCTTGTCGCAGAAGATGCAAGTCAACTGCTTTGTCCTCATTTCTTACAGAATGAAAAGACAAGCCAAAATCAATAAAAAATACTTTATTTTCTTGTAAAATCATGTTACTTGTTGTTAAATCACCATGAATGATACCAGAATCATGTAAACTGGCTATGGATTTTCCAATTTCAACACAGATTTTCTGTGTTTTTTCACTATTAAAAGTGTCAAGCCAGTCACTTAATCTCTTTCCATCAACGAACTGCATTAAAATTTCATTACTCTGTATATTAACATTGATAATTTGCGGCACGCAAATAAGTTTAGATACTTTTTCCATGATTTTTGCTTCTCTTTTTGTCCGTGTTTTTCTTATTTTTTCATCCACGTCGGTAATTCTATAACCTTTGCATATTCTTTTTTTTGTTACCCTACATTTTTCCCTGATTATGATTGCTTCTGCACCTTGCTGGAGAATTTTTTCAGGCATTTTTATGTATTTTCCAATATACAAATCTATTTATATAATTATCTTTTTCGGCTTTTATGTCAGGACCATTAGAATCTGTTTTACAAGTTTATGAAGAAGGTTCACTAATTTTTGAATTAGAAGCAGAACTTGATGGAGTTTTAAGTTCTATTGCTTTTGCCGAAAATTCTGACGACTTAAAATATATTAATAATGCAAAACAAGAATTAATGAGATATTATGATTTTGTTCAGGAATCATTAAATATGGATGATTCAGTTGCAGCAACTAGTAATATTCTACTTGCACTTTATTCTATAAGGAAAGCTTATCTCCATTTTATAGAAGAAAATTGGGAGGAATTAAGTCCTGAACAAAGAAGAGAAAGAGGGAATGATATACTTGGGAGCAATCATTTTTTAGGAGGGGATGTAAGTATTCCTTTAACAGTTAAAATTAGTGCTTTAGAAAGGAGGACAGGAAAAAGGTTGTATGTTCGTCCAGACCCTATTTTTGGAGGTTGGGAAATAACTGATACATAATAATCAATAATTTTTTTGCTAAAACCGAAAGATTTGAATATAGTATAATATTATATATAATATGAAAATTAGAACATTAGTCAGGGAATGGGGCTCCTCGCTTGGAGTAATTTTGCCTAGGGAAATTGTAAGAGAAGAGAATCTTAGAGTAGGAGACGAAGTTGTTGTTGAAGTATTGAAAAGACCAAGTATAGAGATACTTTTTGGTTTAGTGAAATCTAAAGAGTCTGCACAAGAAATAAAAGAAGAGCTAAGAAAAGGATGGTAAAAACATATTTTTATGATACTTATAAAATTTTAAATTCTTATCTTTTTTCCGAATTTTTTTGCAAGTTTTTGTAATTGTTTCTGGCTTAAGCCAGAAGAAAGATCCATATCTTCAATTTTCCCCATTTTTCCAGTAGAAAAATCCTTTAAAATTTTAAATTGTTTAAGTAACTGCCTTATTTCTGTTGTTGTTGTACCAGAACCTTTTGCAATCCTTCTTAAACGAGAGGTTTGTTTTTCTAAAATTTCCGGATTTTCTATTTCTTCTTTTGTCATAGAGTCTATTATGTGTTGCCATTTCTTCACTTTTTCTTCTTGAGCTCCTAATGCTCCTTCTGGCACCTTACTTTTTAACTTGCCAAAGCCAGGAATGAGCTCGCTTAACTTGCTTAAATTTAATCCAGACATAGACTTTACTTGATCTTTTACATCTAACAAAGTAAGCTTACCTTCTTTTAATCTTTTTTCTATTTTCTTCTGCTTTTTCTTATCTGTTATAGATTTAACTTTTTCAATTAATCCTTCAAGGTCCCCAAGACCAAGAATTCGAGAAATAAATGCAGATGGATTAAATGTTTCGAGATCAGGGATTTTCTCACCTGTTCCAATAAAATATACAGGCGATTCAACTTCTTTACAGGCGCTTAGCACACCACCACCTTTAGCACTAGAATCCATTCTTGTTATAATGACTCCGTTCATATTACATGCTTCTTTAAATTCTTGAGCTTGTTTTTTTGCAGCTTGTCCAATATCTGCAGGCATGACGAGAATTGTCTTATCAGGAGAAATTTTTTTAGCAAGATGTCTCAGCTCTTTTTCTAATTCTTTATCGAGATTATGCCTGCCAGCAGTATCAACAATAACTACATCAAATTTTTTCAACTCTTCCTCATAATTTTTCCATATTTTCAACGCATTTTTCTCTTTTTTATCTGGAAAAACCTTTAGCTTGTTTGCTTTTGCAAGTTGTTCAAGTTGCTCTGGCGCTGCAGGACGGTGCACATCTAAGCCAAGCATCGCCACTTTCTTCCCTCTTTTTTGATAATATGAAGAAAGTTTTGCGATGCTGGTCGTTTTACCAGATCCATAAAGACCAACAAACATAATAATGTTCTGTTTTTTCTTTAGTTCAAGTTCATACTTCTTGCCGCCTAGTATCTCAAGAATTTCATCATGTATTAACTTGGTTATGTGTTCTTTTTTATCAATTCCTTTAATTTTATTTTCACTTTCTTTTTTTATTTTTTCACTAAGTTCTTTAACAAGCTTAACATTAACATCTGCTTCAATTAAAGCTCTCTGTAAATCGCGAATTATAACAGGAATTTCTTTATCAACAAATATAGCACTGGCTATTTTATTAAATGTATTCTTTAATGCATTTCCTAATTTCTCTAACATTTTAATATAGCATAATTATAAAGAAGATGAGTTTATAAAGTTTATAAATATTAAGACTTCAGAAATCTTTGCCTTCATTGATTTATCTTTGAGTAAGAATAGGATTTCTGACAGTTTCAAGAATTAAAAATTCTTGAAAGTCCAGGCTGTCCTATAATTAGATTGAAAAAGAGGTCTCATCGTTAATCATAAATACTCTTCACATCTTAATACGTCCATGTTAATGAAATAATATTAATAACTATATGATTTATCATTCGGCAAATTTTGTAGGTCCTTATAATCCTTTATATTAAGTCAATTTTGAATTGTGACACAGTCTGAGTCATCAAAAATCAGAGATTTTTGAGATGCCCAAGAACAAAACACACGCCTGCCACTTTACAGGAAAGTTCTTGGCATGTTGTCATACTAAACTTTTTTTGATTTTTTTAAATCTTTCTGGTTTATATAACAATGAAAACAGAAATCCTGGAATTGTTGTTAAAGGAATGTTATCTATTTTTAATCTTTTACTTTGTTCTCTGGTTGAATCAGATTTTTTTGGTGTATACATATTTAATTCATAACCCCCTTTCTTTAATTCAAAGACACCTTCTTTAAACCTCTTTAAATTAAGTTCAGACCCTTTATCCAAAATTATCTCTAATCTGTATCTTTTATCTATTTTCTTAGTAGTTCCTTTTGGTTGATATTCAATTATTCTGAAAGTTGTAGTTAAAGACTTATAAGTTACTCTTCTGAGATCTTTATCTATAGATTTCATAGGGTCTAAGAAATCTCTAAAATCCTTCTGTCCTATTTGTACAGGAATTATAGACATGCATGTTATTTGCAATATGTCTACTAATTTTTTTGCTGCTTTTTCTGCACTTTTTTTAATTAGTTCTTCAAGTTCTTCTTCATAAATCCCAAAATCAGCCATATTTGGATTTGGCGAAATCTCTGATTTGCTTCCTAAAATAAGCCAAGTTTTAGCATGTACGCCCATTTTTTTGTATAATTCTGAATCTTCCATATTTTATTAAAAGTATTTAAACATAAGATATTCTTATTAAATTTTTCTCATTTTTGTGTTATAAGAATTACTTAATAATAAATTATAAGTATATACTTTATATACTTAAAGTCCAAAACTTTCTAATAGTTTATTTTTATTAAATTCTTGTAGATCAGAATATCTCTGACCAGTGCCAAGAAATAAAATAGGTTTTCCTGTTACATATCCAATTGAAATTGCTGTTCCACCTTTTTCATCTACATCTGCTTTAGTGAGTATAATGCCATCAATACCAACACTTTCGCTAAAGTTTTTTGCTTGATTTATTGCATCATTTCCAGTTATGCTTTCTGCTATAAAAAGCCTTATGTCAGGCTTTGTTACTCTGCAAATTTTTTCCATTTCCCTCATAAGATTTTGAGAAGTATGCATTCTTCCTGCTGTATCTACTAAAACCACTTTTATATTCTTAGCCTGTGCGTATTTAATTGCATCAAATGCAACAGCAGCAGGATCTGTCCCATAATCATGTTTTATTAGTTTAACGTTTAGATTCTTTGCGTGTATTTCAAGCTGTTCAATACTTGCTGCTCTAAAAGTATCAGATGCTGCAATCACGCAAGATAGATTATTTTGAGAAAATAAATTTACAAGTTTTGCTATTGTAGTTGTCTTGCCGCTTCCATTGATTCCAAAAAATACAATAACAAATGGCCTTTTTTCTTTTTTTTCTTTTACTTTCTTAACTATATCAATTGGCTCTAATAATAAGGAAGAAATTGCTTCTTTCAAAGAGTTTTTAATTTCACCTTCAAGATCTTGTTTTTTAATCTCTTTATCAACAATTGCTTCTTTCATTTTGTTTTTTATTTCATCTATTGTCTCAAGAGCAACATTATTTTCTGCGAGACCTGTTTCAAAATCTTCAAATTGTTTTTCAAATTCTGATTCAGATATTTTTGTTGTTGCAAGTTTTTTTATTTTCTTAAAGATGCTTTTTTTCTCTGGCTTTTTCTCTATTTCCTCTTCTTTTTCCTTTATTTCTTCAACTTCCTCCTGTTTTTTTGCTTCTAATTTCTCCTCTTTTTCCTTTGCTTTTTGCTCTCTCTTATCTATTTTTTTAATTTGTTTTTCTTTTTTCTTCTCTTCTTTAGCTTTTTTCTCTGGCTTTTTCTCTATTTCCTCTTCTTTTTCCTTTATTTCTTCAACTTCCTCCTGTTTTTTTGCTTCTTTTTTTTCTTTTTTTCTTTTTTGTTTTGTCTTTTTTTCTGTCTTTTCTTTTTCAACTTTCTTTTCAGCGTCCTCACTAATCTTTTCTTTTTTTATTTTTCCTATCCAGTTATTTATCTTGTTTTTAAGAAACTTAAACATACTAGTTTGAGAAAAATTTTCTTTATAAAACTTTAGCAAGTTTTATAAGTTTATAGTTCTTAATAAAGCTATGAAAGGGGTGCTTGTTATAATTGATGGCTTAGGAGATCGGCCTTGCAATAGCTTAGGTGGAAAAACACCTTTAGAAGCTGCTGAAATACCAAACATAGATTTTCTAGGTGAAAAATCTGTTTTTGGTTCTATCTTTCCAGTTAACAAAGATTTTGTTCCTGGAACAAATGAGGCATTTGTAGCTTATTTAGAGGGACAGCCATTGCTATATGAACGCGGACCCCTTGAAGCTCTTGGTTCTGACATGAATTTTCAAAAAGGAGACCTTGCTTTAAGAACTAATTTTGCGACTATAAAAGTTGAAAAGAGCCTTGGAAACGCACAGATAATAGACAGGAGAGCAGGAAGAAATCTAACTTATGATGAAGTTAAACAATTAACTGATTCAATTAATAAAGGTGTTAAAGTACAAAGCAAGTTTGAATTTAAAAATACTTTGCAACACCGTGGTATTTTATTATTTGAAGGAGGTTTTTCAGATAATATCTCTTCAACAGATCCAGAACTACATTCTAGATATAAAAAATCTGAATTTTTCAAATTTTCTGAACCTTTAGATGAAGATGATGATTCTCAATATTCTGCAAATTTAGTTAACGATTTCACAGAAAAATCTTATAATATACTAAAGGATCATCCAGTAAATAAGCTTAGAAAACAGAGGGGTTTTTTGCCTGCTAATATCTTACTTTGTAGGGGTGCAGGAAATTCTCTCCCAACCTTGAAAAAAAGAAGAAAATGGCTCTGTGTTAGTGATGTTCCTTTAATTAAAGGCCTTGCTAGAGTTTCTGAAATGACTTTATTTTCTTATCCTTACCCAAAACTTACAAAACTAGATGCATACAAAAATCTATATCAGGGTCTTGAGAAAACTATTAAAATGAACCTCAAGTACTTGAAAAAATACTGGAAAAAATTTAATTACGCTTTAGTTTATTTTAAAGAAACAGATTCTGCTGGCCATGATAATAAACCTCTTGATAAGAAAAAGATGATAGAATTGATTGACAAGAAGTTCTTCTCTTTTATTAGAAAAAAAATTAAGAAAGAACAAACTAAGATAGCAGTTACTGCAGATCATTCAACACCCTGTAGTCTTAAAGGCCATTCAGCTGACCCTGTTCCACTACTTTTATATACTGGTAAAGAATCAGATTCTCTTGAATTTTCAGAAAAAGAGGCAGGAAAAGGCACTTTAGGTGAGCTAAAAGGTTCTGAATTGCTGAAAAAGATTGACTTCAAATAATTTCGATACCAATATTCTAGTATAGCAATAATTATAAATCTCCTTGAACATCTAATTTAATGATTACTTATAATGATATTTATGAGGCTTTAAGAAAAGAGAGGTACAGCGAACAGCTACAGCCACTTGCAAAAAACTTTATCTCAGAAGTAGCTTCTTATTTTCATGAAAAAAAGGAAATTGCAAGTAAACAAGATGATTTATTTTCAGATTCTATTATTAAGACAAAAAAACAATATGAAAATGCTATCGCTATATTTAAAGAACTATTTTTGAGGAGAAAGAAAAAACTCTTAAATCTAGCTTTTATTGCTGCTGAAACTGGGATAAGCAAAAGAGATTTTGAGAATATGTTGCCATTTGAACGTGAGTTGTTTGATAAAATAATGTCTGGAATGGAAAAAGCCGAAAAATCTTTATTAGAATTTTTGAACGAAAAGGCAGGAGAAAAAAAACATAAGCTTGTTTCTTTTAAAGAAGATGTTTCTGAAATAATGGACTTAGAAGGGAATCCAATTGGCCCATTTAAAGCTCAGACTCTTGCTAATCTTCCAAGAGAAATTGCTGATATTCTTCATAAAGAAGGTAAGATCGAATATGTGGATGAAGAATAAAATCGCGATAAATTTTTAAATCCAGTTTTTTTAATAATCATATGGAAAAAGAAGAGGGTTCAAGTACTAGTTTTATTTTAAGCCTTATAGGGGAATTATTAGTTTAATTATAGGGCTAAATATGATTCTTAAGTCTATCTTAGATTTTCTATCTGCAAGTTTTCTGGGCAGAGCACAGAATTTATCATCCTATCTTCCCATTATCTTGGCGCTTTATTTTTTAGTCTTAGGTGTGTGGATTATGGCTTCTGGATTTTGGATGAAGAAGAATACTTCTCTAAAGAAAGGAGCAATTACTTCTCTGATACTAGGGATAATTTCTTTAAATATCTTAGCAATAATTGCTGGTGCGGTTGGACTTAGTAAATCAAAAAATAATTGCTCAAAGATATCTACACACTTTTAGTGTGTAGCATAACTTATTTCTA
>CAZOGQ010000015.1:0-13029 GCA_964579545.1 Candidatus Woesearchaeota archaeon
TAATATGAAGGTTTCAAAAGAGGGGAAGAAAAAATTAGAAGAAATATTCAAAAAATCTGAAGAAAAGACGACTGAAGAGCAGAAAACTGAAACTAAAATAGAGACTAAAGCAGAAGAGAAGCCTGTAGAAAAAAAGGAACAAGAAGAAAAAACAGAACAAAAAGAAGAAAAGAAAGAAGAGAAAGCAGAGAAGCCAGAAGAAAAACCTAAAGAAAAAGTAGTAGAAGAAAAACAAGCAGAGAAAAAAGAAGAGAAGTCTGCAGAAGCGAAAAAAACACAAGAGAAGGGTGTTTAATACCTCGTCCTTAACACATCTTCAGCTTCTTCTATCCAAGAATAAAGTAAGTTTCTGAATAATGTTAATTTCTTTTTGTCTTTTTCTGGAAATTTTTTCATAGTGGCCTTTAAAAATTCATCTCCATATTCAAAAGTTTTTTTAGCATTTTCAAGTTTTTTTAGATAATAATTTTTGTCCAACCTATTCTCTTCTCTATCCAAGTAAACCATATCTTCTTTTGGGATATTAATAATTCCTTGTTCCAGGTCTTCTTTAATATCCGCTAGTGAATCCGCTTCTATTATTGGCAATGTATATCTTTTAGCAAGCTCTTTTATCTCTCTTCTTTTTAATTCAAAAGATAATATTTGAAACCAAGCAAAAAAACATGGTTCCATAACATCTTTTCTTACTTTTAGGTATTCTTCTCTGTTAAGGACCTTTCCTTTCCTTTCAACATCTTTATACTCACCATATAAATGTAGAGTAAAATCTGAATAAATGTATGCTGCTTGTTTGAGTCCTTCTTCTCTCAATTTCTTCAGAGATAATGTGAACTCGGCAGCAATTTTTTCATATTCATCTTTTGATTTTGCTCCTCTTTGTCCTTTCCAGCATTTTTCCATAATTTTCTTTATTTGTAATGGATACTCTATTGTTTTGACATCATAATCAATTACCCTGTCAATACCCACCATCAAAAACATTAATTGCCTATACAACTCTTTTTTATCTTCCATAAGTTCTGTAATTTTATGAGATAGATCTTTTCTTTTTAGATGTCTCATATAATTATAATTCTCTAAAGAAGCCAATGTTGGGATTAATTCATAATTTTTGTTTTGTTGTTTCGTGGTCATTTTAGATGCCCTTTCCTTGTGGTGTAGATTACAATTGGACCAAATACAAAGGCAGAAATTACAGCCGGGAATGTAACAGACCTTAAAGGCTCTGGTGTGCTAGTATATTTATGGATAGCATATACTGTACTACTAGCGATAGCGAGTGGGATAATCTCGCCTAGAGTCCAGGCAAGATACTTATTTTTAAGCCTCGCAAAATACTGGGTTAATCTGCCTATAGACCCTCCAAATAAGAAACTCCAAGCAAATTGTTTTGATGTTGCTAAAGCTGCTGGACCAAAACCATGTTCTGAATTTGCATAATAAACCCATCCACCAGCTACTAAACCAATACTTACACCTATTTTTTTATTAATAACTTTAGATGTATAATAATTTAATTTGGATAAAATACTATCTTTAGTTACCTTTCTTTCTAAGTTCTTTTTGTTTTCTTCAGTTTTTGATAAATAATATTCTATATTCTGATTTGTCATTTTTCTTGTTCTTTTTGTCTTAGTCGCTTTTCAAGTGAATAATTTCTCTGTCAAACCATGTGCTGTAACCTCTATATGTCTCTCCTTTTCTTCAACGCTTAATACTTTCTTGTAGTTCATATTGTTACTCTTTTATAGAGTGAACAGATATTTAAATCTTTGTTGCAGATTTTCCACAACATTTATAAATATTAATTGTAATTAATAAGTATGGAAACAAATTTTTTAGAAGAACTTGGACTGAGCAAAAAAGGATCAAGAGTCTATCTTACTTTGCTTGAAATAGGACAAAATCTAGCAGGCAAAATAGCAGAAAAAACAAAAATAAACAGAACAACAGTCTATGATATTTTGAAAGAACTGATTGAGAAAGGTTTTGTCAGTTATGTCCTAAAACAAGGCAAGAAATATTTTCAAGCAGCTGATCCAGATAAAATACTAAAGTTATTCAAAGAAAAAGAAAATATGCTAAAAGAAAATCTACCTTATCTTCAACAATTGAAAAAGAAAAAATCAGAAAAAACATCCATAGAAATTTACGAAGGCAAATGTGGAATGAAAACAATATTAGAAGAAGTTCTTAGAACTAAGAAAACAGTTTGGAGACTAGGAGATAAAGGCAAGATAGCAGAGTATTTAAGATATTCTTATCCTCATCTTTACAAGAAAAGAGTTAAACTAGGAATAAAATGTAAAGTTTTGGTAAACTATGAGGTCAAAGATAAAATCAAGAAAGAAGAGATGACAGAATACAGAGTTTTGCCAAAAAATATAAATTTTCCCTCTACAAATATTATCTTCGGAAATAAAGTTTGTATAAATATTTCTCTTGAAGAAGGAATTTCAATCTTAATAAAAAGCAAAAAACTAGCAGATACTTACAGAAACTACTTTAATTTGATGTGGAAAATTTCTAAACCAAGGAGATAAGACAAAAATAAGCTCTTAAACAGTAACTGGCTTTTCTTCTTGCAATACATTCCTCTTAGTTAAAATCCAGTCAAGTTTTATCAAATTTTTAACAAATGGGTTATTCAGATTAAGTTTATAGTAATCAGATTTTCCAATTCTTCGAGTTTTACATACAATTCCAGACTTAATAAACTGGGGGAAAAATACTTTTATAGAATTGTAACTAACATTACTCTTTCTTGCTATCTCAGTCATAGGATAATCAAAGAAATGAAAGCTTATCAAAAAATCAAGAACCCTCAATTGAGGGGTGTCTCCAAACTGCATAAGGAAAAAGCTTTTATTTTCTTTTATTTTCATTTTTTATAATTTAATTTTTTTATATGTTTTTATATGTGTATATGTGCTTATGAGTTTATAAATCTTTCTATCAATAAAAATAAAATTTCAAAAATAGAAACATTTAAAAACATGAAAAATTTATAGCTTTATGGCCTCAGATTTAGAAAAAGCTCAACTTTTGTCAGTTTTGGCAAGAAGTAAGGGTAATTGGGGCAGTTCTTATGATAGATTAGAGCATTTTAAAAGATTTCAAAATTTAAAGGAAATCGTCAAAGAGCTCTCTAAAATTGGCTGGATAATCATTCATAAAAAAACAAAATTCACAGGAATTTCTTTAAATACAGAATACAAAAAAGAAATTATAGAGTTTATTGAAACGAATATGCCTTGCCTAAGAGGAATTATTAAATGAGGCAACTAAAACATTTAAAAACAAAGCTTATTTCTTCACAATATGACAAAAATTAAGGATATAGATATTAACAAACTACCTATGTTAAATGTTGGTATGTTCGGCCATATAGACCACGGCAAAACAACTCTGCTAAGCAAACTGACTGGTAAATTTGCAGACACGCATAGTGAAGAACTAAAAAGGGGTATAACAATCAAGCTCGGTTACGCAGATGCAATAATTTATAAAGATAACAAAAAATATGGTATTAATTCTAAAGAAGGTAAACCAGAAAGATATATCACTTTTGTTGATGCACCAGGACATGAAATGTTAATGGCAACTACACTATCAGGAACAGCTATTATAGACGCTGCCATATTAGTCATAGCTGCTAATGAAGTTATACAGCCACAAACCCAGGAACATCTTGTGGCTTTACAAGCCAAAGGTATTAAACAGATAATAATCTGTCAAAATAAGATTGATCTCGTAACAAGAGAAGAGGCAAAGAAAAATTATCATGACATAAAGAATTTTATTAAGGGCACTTTGGCAGAGAATTCAATTATAATTCCAGTTTCAGCACAACAAGCAATAAATATCGGGAAGATATTAGAAGAACTCTGTAAGTTAAATATTCCAAAAAGGGACACTCAAAGTGAACCACTTTTCCTTGTGGCAAGAAGCTTCGACATTAATAAACCAGGAACGAAAATAAAAGACTTGCATGGCGGAGTTCTTGGTGGGGCATTAAAAAAAGGTAAACTGAAAATTGGGCAGAAAATTGAGATCAAACCAGGTTTAAGTTTGAAGAAAGCAAATCAACTCGTTTATGAAACAGTAACTACGAAAATATTAACTATGAAAAAAGGAAAATATCCAATTAAAGAAGCTATTCCTGGAGGAAGTCTTGCCCTTGAGACTGAACTTGACCCAAGCTTAACAAAAGCAGATTCTCTTACAGGATGTGTGGCAGGCCTTAAAGATAAACTTCCAGATATCAATTCAAAAATTAAGATTAAATTTAAGCTTTTTGAGAAAGTTCTTGGTACAAAAGAAAAAATTAAGGTAGAAGACTTAAAAACAACAGAGCCAATTCTTCTTAGTGTAAATACAACAATCACGGTCGGTACAATAACCAAAATTAAAGGTAATGAAGCTGAATTCTCACTAAAGATACCTATAATTCCTTTTCGAGAAGAAAACGTTGGTATAGCCAGAAATATAATGGGCCATTGGCGCTTAATTGGATTTGGGGAATTAGTTTAATTGGATTAAATCTTCTTTGCAATATTTTCCCTTAATTTAAAACTATTTGCCCATTTTGCATAAGCTTGCCAGCCTTGATGACCTTCAATTAATTTCTTATAACTAATATTTCCATTTCCCAAACATTTTGTAACGATACTTGGGACACCATTCAAATTCCCACATTGAAATTCCAACAAAGTGATTCCCCCTTTCATATTTATCTTCATATTTTTTATTATAGCTCTCGCTAATTAAGATTTGTTTTTCCATTTTTACCTCCGTAAAGTTTATTAAAGAGAAAGTTACAACTACATTGATTGAAGCAATGAGCTATAACAAGCTCATTGCTTTTTAATTAAATAGAATAGAAATAAGTTACGCTACCAACTGAAGTTGGTAGATATCTTTAGAGCCTTGATTATAAATTTAGTTTTATATTATATATTCTAGTAAACAAATTATTATAAATTCTAAAGTCTTTGTTTTATTATGACATTAGAGAATTTGTTAAACAAAATTTTTTCAAAGATATTTGGAGAAAATGTTGAAGACCCGTTTACAGGATTTATGATGTGGGCATATTCTAAAGTTCCTCCAATTTTTGCTGCAGAATATAATGAATTCAATTTAGAAGAGTTATTTAAGAAAACTATTGTATATCCAAAAAATTTAGAATATGAAAAAAGAAAAGACTTTTATAAATTAACTAAAATTATTTTTTATTATGAAGCTAAAAAAAGAAGATGGGGAGTTGAATTGTCTAATGAAGAGCCAGGATTTGGTTGGGCTGTAAAAATAAAAAGAGATGGCTTAACTACTAGATTTTCAAGAGGTACTGAAATTCTTATATCTTCTGGAACAGAAATTAGTTCTATAGGAATAGTAAGAGCTGGCAGATACGGCAGATTCTCTAATACAGAATTAAAAGATTATATTAAAAATGTTATCAATGAGTTGGATAAAATCTCAAAAATTTATGGGAATTCATAAAAGACAAGAAAGTTAATCCTCAGCTTCAGTCTCAGCTTCAGTCTCAGCTTCAGGCACTTTCACTAAATCAGTGACTTTATCATCTGCTCTTAGCTTTACTATTCTTACACCTTGAGTTATTCTCCCCATCACACGAATATCTTTTACAGTTGTTCTGATAACCATGCTTTTGGCTGTTGTTACAATAATACTGTCTTCACCATTAACAAAAACAGTTGTTACAACCCCCCCAGTTCTTTCTGTTACTTTGAGATTTATAACCCCTTTTCCAGCTCTTCCTGTCAAACGATAATCTTCTACTAAAGACCTTTTGCCATATCCTTTTTCAGTAATTGTCAATATAGTGTTTTTTTGTTTTTCAAAAGGCAATACTTCAAGTGAAACAACTTCATCTCCTTTTTCAAGCCTAATTCCATGAACCCCATAACTTGCACGCCCCATCGCTCTCACCTCACCTGAATTAAATCTTATTGCTTGCCCTTTCTTAGTTACAAGAACAACTTCTTGTTTTTCAATTATTGGCTTAACATCAATTAAATTATCGCTACCATCAACTGGTAGATTAATCGCCCTAATACCTGTTGATCTTGGCTTATTGAGCAGGCTAAGAGGTATTTTTTTTACAATTCCCTTTTTTGTAACAAAAATAAGATAATTTTCAAACTTCTTTACTGCAATAACGCTCTGCACAGATTCATCCTTTAGACTTAACAAATTAATAAGGGCCTTACCTTTGCTATATCTTTCGATTTCAGGAAGTTGATAAGCTTTAAGCCAATAAACTTTTCCTTTACTTGTAAAAAACAACAGATAATCATGAGTTGAGCAGGTCATTAATTGTTTAACAAAGTCTCCTGTTGCAAGATCAGATCCAATAACTCCTCTACCCCCTCTTTTTTGTTCTTTATATGTCTTCAAAGCAAATCTTTTAGCATAACCTTTATCAGTTATTGTAATAACAACATCTTTTTTTTGTACCAAGTCTTTTTCAGAAATCTCAGAAATCCGTTGTAAGATATAAGTACGCCTATTATCGCCGTATTTTCTTTTTATTTCAGAAACTTCTTTTTTTATTACTGCAAGAATTTCTTTTTCAGAGCCAAGAATCTTTTCAAACTCTTTTATCCTATCTTCTAATTCAGTTTTTTCTCTTTTGAGTTTGTTTTGCTCAAGAGAAGTTAATTGTTGAAGTCTAGTTTCTAAAATAGCTTGAGCTTGTCTCTTTGTGAAAGAAAATTTTTTCTGTAAAGATTCAAGAGCTTCTGTAGCTTGTTTAGATTTCTTGATAAGTGAAATAACAATATCTATATTTTTTAATGCTTTTAACAAGCCGAGGACAATCTCAAGTCTGTCTTGGGCTTTTCTCAGCTCAAACTTACTTCTTTTAACTACAATTTCTTTCCGGTATAAAACATAATTTTCAATTATCTTCTTAAGATTCAAAATTTGTGGCTTGCCTTTAACTAATGCAATAATATTTGCATCAAATCTAGACTGGAGCCGCGTGTATCTATAAAGACGGTTTATTGTAAATTTAGGGTTTGTGTTTCTTCTTAACTCGATTACAATTCTTACTTTACCTCTTGCAGATTCGTCCCTTATATCAGAAACATCAGGAAGTTTTTTTTGTTGAACTAGATTGGCAATATCGGAAACAAATGTTGCTTTATTTAACATGTAAGGAATTTCAGTTATAACCACCAGCTGCTTATTCTTTTTTTGTTCAATAATTGTTTTTCCTCTTAATATAATCCTGCCTTTGCCTGTCTTATAAACATCAAGAATCCCTTCTGAATTAACATAACCGCCTGTTGGAAAATCAGGGCCTTTAATTATGCGGGCGAGTTGTTCAATTGTAATTCCTGGCTTAGATATATAAGCAATAATCGCATCACAAACTTCAGTTAAGTTATGTGGTGGGATGTTGGTTGCCATTCCAACTGCAATTCCTGTTGCTCCATTAATTAATAAGCAGGGTAGTTTGCCAGGAAGAGTTTCTGGTTCCTCTGCAGTATTATCAAAGTTCGGCAACATGTTAACTGTTTTTTTATCTAAATCTTGAAGAAGTTCAGAAGATATTCCATCTAACCGAGCCTCTGTATACCGCATTGCTGCAGGAGGATCTCCATCTTGTGAGCCAAAATTTCCTTGGCCATGAACAAGAGGGTAACGAAGAGAGAATGGCTGAGCCATTCTAACTAACGCATCATAGATGGCTGTATCTCCATGTGGATGATAATGACCCATAACATCTCCCACAATTCTAGCAGATTTTCTTGTTAGCTTCCCTGATTGAAGGCCCATTTTTTGCATAGTAAAAAGAATTCTTCTTTGAACTGGTTTAAGACCGTCTTCTACAGACGGCAACGCCCTGGAGACTATTACAGACATTGCATAATCAATATATGCCTTCTGCATCTCCTGAGTTACCTCAGCTCCTATAATTTTCATACCTTTCTCACTCTTCACATCTTCAATCGCAGATTTTTCCATCTCTTTTTCTTCAATATTCTCTACTTCTCCGTTTTCTTTTTCTGCTTCCTTATTCTCTTTATTTTCCTTACTTTTGATTTCCTTATTTTCTTTTTCTTGTGCCATTTTTATTTTTACTCTTCCTTTATTTTTTGTCCTTTCTTTATTGTCTTTTTCTCGATTTTCCTGCTTTTCTTTGTTTTCTTTTTCAGTTCAACTTCCCTTTCAGGAAAAATTGCTGAACGAAACTTACAATTTACACATTCAAAAACTCCCATTTCTCCGCCAGCAATAGGAATTATTCTTTCATCTCTGCAATGCGGACAAAATTTTACTGTTATTCTCCTTATTTTTTGTTTTTCTTGTTTTTTCATTTTTTTTCTACAATTTTTCTATCCCCACATTCAAACCAAATTTCAATTTTCATTTTAAACATCAAGTAGAGCTTCATGACTATGCTCTGAAATAAACTTTTTTCTTGGCTCAACATCATCCCCCATCAAAATTGAAAAGATTCTGTCTGCTTCAACAGCGTCTTCTATTGTAATTTTTTTTATGATTCTTTTGTTTGGATTCATTGTTGTTTCCCATAGCTGTTGGGAATCCATTTCTCCTAAACCCTTGAACCTTGTTATATTCGCATTTCTAAGCTTATTGAGTATTTTTTTTAAGGCAGAATCTGAATATACATAATGATCTCTTTTCTTTTTTACACGATAAAGTGGAGGAACAGCAACATACATATTGCCATTTTCAATTAATCGGGGCATAAATCTAAAAAAGAATGTTAAGAGGAGAGTTTTAATATGCTGGCCATCAACATCTGCATCAGTCATAATCACAATCTTACTATACCTAAGTTTCTTTAAATTAAATTGCTCCCCTACACCAGTTCCTATGGCTGTTACCAAATTAGCTATTTCTTCACTTGAGAAAACCTTGACTGGAGAAGCTTTTTCAACATTAAGTATCTTGCCTTTTAAAGGCAAAATCGCCTGAATCTCCTTATTTCTTGCTTCTTTTGCTGTGCCACCAGCAGACTGGCCTTCAACAATATAAAGCTCTGTATTTTCTCTTTTTTTATTTGAGCAGTCCCATAACTTCCCTGGCAAACCACTCAGACCAAAGGCAGATTTTCTTCTTACCAAGTCTCGTGCTTTTTTTGCAGCATTTCTTGCTTTAGCTGCCTCGCTTGCCTTTGTTGCAATTTTTCTTGCTATTGAAGGATTTTCTTCAAAAAACTCACTTAGATAAGACGAGGCAACAGAATCCACAAAACCCTTTACTTCAGAGTTTCCAAGTTTTGTCTTTGTTTGTCCTTCAAACTGTGGCTCTGGAACTTTCAAGCTGACTACTGCCGTCAGTCCTTCTCTAACATCCTCTCCTGTTAAGCTACCAGATTTAAGCATATTCTGCTTCTGAACATAATCATTAATAACCCTTGTTAATGCAGTCTTGAAACCAATAATGTGCGTTCCACCCTCAACAGTATTTATCGTATTAACAAATCCAAATATATTTTCTCTAAAAGAATTATTGTACAAAATAGCAATTTCAACAACTGTCCCATTAGTTTGTTTTTTAAAGTAAATTGGCTTTCCAAGAGTTTCTTTCTTAGTATTTAACCACTTAACAAATTCTATTAAACCTCCATTGTATTGAAACTCCTGTCTTTTATCTTTTTTCTCATCAATTAAGATTATCTTAAGGCCCGCGTTTAAAAAAGCAAGCTCTCTCATTCTTGTTTCTAATATTGAAAAATCAAATTCCATTGTTGAAAAAATTCCTTGGTCTGGCCAGAATCTAATTATAGTGCCAGTATTACTTGCCTTGCCTACTATCTTCAGTTTAGTTGTTGGCTTTCCCATCGAATATTCTTGCTGATAAATTTGTCCGTCTCGTTTTATTTTCGCTATGAACTTTTTTGATAAAGCAGAAACAACAGAGATGCCCACACCATGAAGGCCACCAGAAATTAAATAAGCTTTTTTATCAAATTTGCCGCCTGCATGAAGTTTTGTTATAACGAGTTCAAGTGCTGATTTCTTGTAAATAGGATGAACATCAACTGGGATTCCTCGTCCATTATCTTCAACTGTTACAGAACCGTCTTTATGCAACATTATCTTGATATTGGTGCACTCGCCTGTAAGAGCTTCGTCTACTGAATTATCAACAACTTCATAGACAAGATGATGTAAGCCATCTTTACCAGTTGAACCAATATACATTGCCGGGCGCTTTCTAACACCATCTAGACCTTCAAGTACCCTAATCTCTTCTGCTCCGTATTTTAATTTTTTCTCTGTTTCTCTTTTTTGTTTTTTTGCTTCTTTCTTTTTTTGTTTTTGTTTTGGCATTTTATTCATAAACTAAAAAATTTGATTTTATTTTTTTTCTGTAATAAACCGCCTCCTAATTTCTTATTAATTTTTTCAAATATCTTTTAAAAAGAGTGATTCAGCCTCTTTCACAATAATTCAAAATTTAGGAGATTTAAAAACCTTTCTCTTACCAATTTATCAATTTAACGACGATAAAATAAAATAAGGGATATTATTGAAGAAGGATATATATTTTATAATAAATATAACAGAAAATAATTAATATAAAGAACATTTTATAAAATATATTATGCAGGATGTATTATCTTTGTTTGTTTTCTTGTTTGTCTTCGGTTTTTGCTTGTTTTTTCTCTTCTCCTTTCTTTTCTTGCTCTGTTTGTTTTTCTGCTTTTTCAGCTGCCTCTTTTATTTTTTCCATCACTTTTTTCTTTTCTTTTTTTTCTTCTGCCTGCTTCATTATCTCTTCCCTTTCCTCTTTCTTTCCTTTTTTTCTTTTCTTAACCCATCTAGTCTTCCAGCCAATTCTGCCAAGTTCATAGTTTCTACGACATTTGCTAGAACAAAAATATAAAATTTTGCCATCTGGCAAAACTACAGTTAAGCCATATGGAAATTCATATTGCTCTGAACAAAAACTACATTTTGGCATTTTATTATGTAAATGCTCCTTTCGTAACTGCACTTCTTAATCTTCTTGCTTCAATTTCAGTTTCTCTTAACATCAAAACATCATGAAGCCTAACAGGCCCTTTAACATTTCTTCTCAAAACTTTTCCTTTATTATTTCCTTGAAGAATCCTGCACTTAACTTGGGTTACTTCACCACGAAAACCCGTTCTGCCGATGATTTCTTCAACAACTGCTGGCACTGCTACCGCTATTATTTTATTCCTTCCTTTTTTGGTGGTGGCGGTTGTTTCTCTTACCCTTTGTTTTTCGCTCCCCATCTTATAAAACGTTTTTCTATTTATTTTTTTCTTCTGATTTTTCTGTTTTCTTGCCCAAACTAACAATTTCTTTCTCTGTTTGACCAGCCTCAATAACAGCCACAGATGAGCAAGGAACTGAAATACCTACTGCAACTCCTAACTTTTCCCTACTATCCACTTCCTGGCAAGGGATACCTTTTTCCTTGCATAATGGCGGGAGATGTTGAGTAATTTCTTTAGGGGAAACATCTTTTGCAAAAATAACTAGCTTAGCTACGCCTCTCTCAATTGCTTTTGTTGTTTCATTTATTCCTTTGTCTATTTTTCCGGTTTTTTTTGCTTTCTCTACCAGATTGTAGAAATCCATATTAACCTCCTTCATCTAATTTAATTATCAGTCATATGGTTATTAAACAAAAGAGAAATAGGGAGTTTAAAAAGATTTGCATGGAATCTTTTATAATTGTGAATATTTATAAATTTTGTTTAGTATATATAACAAAAGATAATGGACATTGCTCTTATTTTATTATTAATATATTTTATTGTAGTACTGATAAAAGGTTATATTTCTCCAAGAAGAGAGAGAGAGAAAATAAGATTTTTGATAGTTTGACTTTCATTTCCACTCCACCCCAACATCGTCTGTTCTTTGTTTTGGCTTTATGTCTAATTTGTCAATATCTTGTGGTTTAATAAATATTCCTTTCTTAAACATAATTTCACCAAGAAAAGCTATCATTCCAGCATTATCAGCTAAAAGTGAATTTTCTGGACAGAAAAATCTTGCCTTGCGTTCAGAACACATAATCTTGCACATTTCCTGAAGACGGGTATTACAAGCAACTCCACCACCTAATAAGAGTTCAGTCTTTCCTGTATGAGCCATTGCTCTCTCAGCAGCTTCAACAAGCATTGCAAACACTGTTTCTTCCATCGAAAAAGCTAAAGCCTCAAGTTTGTATCCAGACTCTAATTTTCGTCTTAAATTAGTAAGTATGCCAGAAAAAGCAACATCCATTCCTTTTATTGAATAAGGTAATTCAATATATTTAAGTTTTTTTTCCCTATACTTTTGTCTTGCATTCTCAGCAAACTCTGCAATCTTCGGCCCGCCTGGAAAACCAAGCCCTGCATAGCGGGCGAAGGTATCTATGAAATTACCAACACCAATATCAAGTGTCTCGCCGAAGATTCTGTACTTGCCAGAAGCATAAGCAATTATTTGTGTATTTGCACCAGATACATAAAGCAAGACTGGATCTTTGGCCCCTGTTAATCTGCCTATTTCAAGATGCGCGAGACAATGATTTACAGGAACAACTGGAACGCCAATTTCTTTTGCTAATTTTTTAACAAACTTCAGTCCTTCAATAAGGCACGGAGCCAAACCAGGTCCTTGGGAAAAAGCAATCGCCCTAATATCAATTAGTTTTATGTTTGCTTCTCTAAGAGCTTTTTTTAAAACATCGTCACACACTACTGTGTGGTGTCTCGCTGCTTCAATTGGAATTATACCGCCTTTTTCAGTTGTATAGCTATCTTTAATATTAACAAGAATCTTTCCATTCTTTACAATGCCTATGCCAAAAGTGTGGGCTGTTGATTCGATTCCAAGCATCATAAATATTAAAGAAAAAAGTGTTTATAAAACTAAAGATAAATAAAAATTTGTTAATGTTGTAATTTATAATTAGTTATTAACCAAAAGATGTGAAATACTCTGGGGCTTAAAAGCCCCAGCTTCTTAAGCTTGAACATCCCAAACAGTTCCG
>CAZOGQ010000016.1:0-297 GCA_964579545.1 Candidatus Woesearchaeota archaeon
ATTTTTAGAAAATGATATTAAAATTCCAGAATTCTTGCAGATTCCTGCAAGAATGATTTTTGGAATAAAATCTGGCCGGGAAATTCCCTTCCGCATATTTATTGTTCTTATTGCTGTCTGGTTTATGTTGTTTTTGGTTATAACCACGATTCTTAGAGGTTTAATTGGTAGAGGAATTAAATCTTATATTCTAGGATTTGTTGTTACATGCCTTATCTCACTTAGTGGAACAACGATAATAGTTGCTAAATTCTTCTTTGATTTGATGTGGTCTCTCCAATATTTTGTAAATCAAAA
>CAZOGQ010000016.1:307-12848 GCA_964579545.1 Candidatus Woesearchaeota archaeon
AATTCTTCTTTGATTTTAGTAATTTCTTTGGTTTATTAAAAAAATATAAAATATTAAGTCTGGTTATTGCAGTTGTTATTTTAATTGTAATTATGTTTGTTGTAACTAAAGTAATGAAGAAAGTTATAGATAAATCAATGGTTGATGCTGCAAGATCTTCTGGAACCAAAGTAACAAGAGGTGGAAAATACCTCAAAGGAGCTGCAAAATCTGCAGAAGAACTAGCAAAAGGGTAAATCAAAAAATCAATCTCCTTCTCCATGACTTGTATAAAGTTCTCTAACTTCATCTGTAAACCCTTTAAGTTCTTTTTGTCTTTGTTCTGTTTTTCTCTCCTTTGCTTTTTTCTTTGCTTTTTCTGAGGCTTGGCTGATCATAACTGAAAAATAATAAATAAACAAGAGAGCAACAATAGCTAGAGTAGCCATAATTAAATTCCACCACCAAGCTTTTTTTGCAAAAATAATCCATAAAATGGCTTTAGAAAGCTCACTTATTATGTGGATTTGAGCAAATACTACGACAAGAGCAAAAGCAATTAAAAGACATATCCATCCAGATAAGGGAAGCAGTTTTCTAAGTTTTAAAAAAATAAAAAGAAACCAAAACCAGATAATTATAATAACAAAAAGTTTAAAAGATAGTGAGTAAGGTTCGCCAAAAATAATTCTAAAAACAAGAGAAACTCCTTTTTTAGAAAAAAAACCATCAATTCCTGAAACAACTTTGTTTTTCAAGAGAATCTCTTTCCATTTCCTACTAAGATACTGCCATGTTGTTTCATTTTTAAGTTGGTCTGCAGTTAAATTTGCAACTTTTTCTTTTCCTTCTTCTATTTTGTCAATAACTGGCAGAGTTTTATCAATATCCTCAAGATTTCCTGGTAAGTTTTGTGCAGAAACAAGACTAACTGAGATAAATGAGTTAATAACTAATAGCATAATCAACAAACTAACGCCTACTTTTTTCATAATATATCAAGAATAAAGTAATTTATAAATTTTTAGTTAAGTCTACTTTCCTTCAGCAAGATCCTCTTGACTCTTCGCATCTCCTTTTACTTTTGCTGATGCCAATTCTCCTCTTCGCTGCGCTGCAGCAGCAATTTGTTTAGTTACTTCTTTACCAAGCGCTGCCTTAATCTTACTACTTGCCATTATTACTATAAGGGATACAATCATTGCCACGCCTATCAGTATATTAAGAATTGCACTTGCTTCTCCTGTTACAATGCCTGCAATAAGACGATAAGTTAAAACTGCAAGAAAAAATATCCAAATAAAATAACCAATTACAATTTTTTCAGGAGAAATTTCTTGTCCTACAAAGGTAAAAGCCAATAGTACAACTAAAGGCAAGAAAACACTAATTGTTATACCTAATGCAGTATATGCAGTAAGAAGACTAAATACCTCATTGGGTGTTATATAAGCTGTTGATAAAAAAGCTATTATTATTGATACAGGCCAAGAAATATATGGTCTATGAAACATTTGAGAAATAATCATATAAATAATTAATGCAATCATTACAAAAAATAAAAATTTTGCAATATTTACATCTAATTGTCCTTCTTGCCAATTTGCAAACCAATTTTTTATAGAACCAATAGACTTAGGAAAAGACCAGCGATCATTTTTATCTGCATCTTGCGCCAAAACAAATGTTGAAAATAAAGAAATTGTGAAAATAGCAAATATGCATAACACCAAAATTCTCTTCATCATCTCTTTTTTCATGTCCTTTCTAGTCTTTGTATATTTATAAATGTTTTGATTTTTCAGTTATGCAAAATAATAAACCCGCAGTAACAACATTTCAGCTCTATATTTACGAAACATTTAAAAATAATAAATCTATGTAATATTATGACAATAAAAAGAGGGTGGTTACTTGTAGTGGGTTTAGTAATCTCTGTTTTAATGATTAATTCTTGTATGTTAGTTTCAGCAAGTATTGGAGATGATATTCGCGGTGGAATTGATGATTTTGTTGAAAGTGCAGAACCTGTTGTTAGTTTTCTTGTAGGAGAAACACCTGGCGGCGAACTTTTATTTGTAAAATTATTGGTCTTAATAATACTTATAGGCGTTGTTGGATATGCTGTTAAGCAAATCCCTGGAATAGGAGATAACAAAGTTGCTTCTGTGCTTATACAAATAATTGTTGCATTGCTTGCAACAAGATTCTTAACTTCAGAAGCAATGGTTAATTTTATATGGCTTCCTTATGGAGCCTTAGGCATCATCTTAGCTTCATCCTTGCCTTTCATAATTCTGTTCTTTTTTGTAGAAAGTTTTGACAGCACAACATTCAGGAAAATTATGTGGATAGCTTCTATTGTTATATTTGTGGCAATAGCAGGTTATAGGTGGGCTGAATTAAATACTGGCTCAGAATGGTGGCAGAATCTTGGATGGATTTATATGATTATAGCGATAATTTCATTCTTGTTATTGTTCTTTGATAAAACTATACGTAAATATTTCTTAAAATCTGAAATTAAAAAGACATTAGGAGGGAGGAGTACTCTTTTAGAAGAAAAACTTCATGCTGAATTAAATGAATTAAATGATGCTGTACTTAATGCACGGAAAGATGGAAGAGAAGAAAATGCAAAAGAGTTAGAAGCGCAAAGAGATAGAATTTTAAAGACTCTTGCAAAATTTCAGACAGAGTTTGGTAAAAAGAAAAGAAGCAGAAGAAGGTAAGTTTAAGAAAAAATATTTAAACTCTCTTTCTCTTTATTTTTATGAAAAAGAGAAACTTGTGTGTAATTTGTTTTTTATTTAGCATTCTTATATTTTCTTTATCTGTTGTTTCTGCTCAATTAGATTTTGGAGAGGGTTCAAAAGAAGTTGTTGATGCTATAAAAGATACTCTTAGTCCTTTTGTAAGAGCCCTACTTGGAGGTGGCTCAGAATTAGTATTTGAAAGGTTTTTATTTCTTATACTAGTATTTTTAATAGTTTATCTTTCTCTTAGAAAAGCTCCCATGTTTAGTGAAAATACTGTTGTTTTGTGGATTATTAGTTTAGCTATTGGTTTTCTTGCAACAAAATTTTTAAGTGATATCTTGCTTACTCGGTGGGTGTTATTTTTTTATAGTGTTCTTGGTGTTGCAATAACAACCCTTGTTCCTTTAATTGTATATTTTTATTTTGTTGAAACTGCAATATCTAGCGGTACTTTGAGAAGAATAGCATGGCTTATTTTTATTGTTTTATTTTTTGGTTTATTTTTAACTAGATCCCCAAAAGTTGGAGATCTTGCATATATTTACCTTGCAGCTGCAATTCCCTCATTATTATTCTTGCTCTTTGATAAATCAATACAAGTTTCTTTTTTAAAATCTGCATTTCAAAGAGGCTTTGATGCAGAAAGAGCAAGAAGTATTGCTGATTTAGAAAAAAAGATAACAGATGATACAGAAAGACTTGGACATGCTACAGGCAAAACAGCCAGGAAACTGGAGAAAAACATAAAAGAAAATAAAAGAAAGCTCAAAAGACTTTATAGACTTTAAGCAGCTTGTGCTGTTTCTTCTAGATTTACTAAATTTAATACAGATATTTTGCGCATCTAATTTAAATATGTATTCTGTCATTATTACTTAGTAGTGACTAATCGAAAGATTTATAAACTCTAGAAACTTATAAAAATCAAGATAAAATGGGAAGAAAATCAAGAGAAAAGAAAGAAAGAAAAACTCGGGCTCGAGAAAGGCCCAGAGGGGATTTTTTACAAAAAAATGCTAAATGGGCTGGAGGTGCAGCTGGAGTTGGAATTTATGCTTTAAGTCCTCTCCCATATATGGCAAGGGACCTTATAGATGCTATAGCTTTTTTTATAGAAAACACAGCTGAACTTGCTGGCAATACAATGAAACTAATACGAAATAAAACATCAAGTGAAGTTGCTGAATTACTTGGACAAGAAAGAATACAGGAACTTTTTGATAAAACTTTTCAAGAAGAAGCTAGAAAGCATATAGAATATTTAACTTCTTGGAATACTAGGTTAAGAAATTTAAAACAAACATATTATTCACTAGCAGAAAATGCTGCAGATAACCCAATATCACAATCTCCTGTTGTAAAACCTATGAATGATGTTTATACAGAAATATTAGAAGGAATTGGAAGTTTATTTGGCAAAAGACAAGATATTGAAATACGAGCCACGCCACAATATCACGAGAATATGAGAAAAATCGCAAATCTTATGAAGGCAGCTAGAAAACAAAGGAGAGAATTAACAGAAAAAGAATTAGCATTACTTAAAAAATTATCAAGAGAATCATTAAAGACAGGTCTTGAAAAAAAAGCAGCTGAAGAATCAGACATTATAGAAGAAACTATAGCAAAAAATAGTGTCCAAATAAAAAGATTAAGAAAATATGTAATAGATTATAATAAATTAGAAAAATTAGCTGAAAGAGCTGATAATTTAACAACTCAAGAAAAATATCAGGGAAAAGCTAATAAAAATTATCAAGCAGTTATTGGAGTAGCAAAGAAGTATGATTTAAATGCAGGTGTTCAAAGACCAGAAATCCCAGTTTTGGGGATTCCATATGGAGATGCAGCAGCAATTATTGGCGGCGTAGTTCCTGCTTTACTAGGATATGGTATTGGAAGATTTGGTGGAAAAATCTATGGAGTTGGAAGAAAAGGAGCCAGATTATCTGGCAAAATTGGAAAAGTAGGAATAAGAACAGGCAAACGAGCAGTTGAAAAATTAGGAAACTTGGGAGATATAATAAGAGGAGTAGATAGGAAAAAATAAACAATAAAGTATTTAAATAAAACAAGCTAAATAAAAATATGGAAAATATAAGATTATTTGAAGCTGAAACTTGTTCAAAACAAGATTCTTTAGATAGAGTAATGGGAATTATGAAAGAAAAAAAACAGAGAAGAGTTTTTGTAATTGAAAATGAAAAGCTTGTTGGAATAATCACAACTGTTGATGTTGTAAACAAACTTGCTGGGATAGACAAAAAACCAAGTGAAATAAAAGCAGAAGAAGTTATGACATCTCCTGTTGAGTCTGTAACAAAAGAGAGCAATTTAGATGATGCCCTTACAATAATGAATAAAATGGGTACATTTGTATGTCCCGTTACAGAGAATGGAAAGCTTCTTGGTATAATTACATATCCCGACATAATATCTAATGTATTAAAAAAAATAAGAAAATAAAATGGGAATAGAAGATAAACTCATGGGTGCTATTGAAGAAACAACAAAGAATCTCTCTTCTCGGGGGGGAAAATAGCAGATTATTTGCAGGGCCACCAATTAAGAAAATATTTTGATGGTCAGCCTGAGGAAAGAAGGGTAGAATTAAGACAATCTCTAGAGCATTATGTTAATGAAGGTCTTGAAAAATATAAAAAAGAACTTCAAGGATTATTAAGAAAAACAGGAACAAGAGGACTTATGGGCGGTGCACTAGCTAATGATTTTATGGCTCTTTTATCTGGTGTATCAATAGCAGGTGCTTTAGGAATCAGGGCATTATTATTTACAGGTAAATTATTCTTAGAAACTCCAGCATTATATAGATATATGAAAAAATCTCGTGATTTTTATGGTTTAGCAAAATATCTTTTAATAAAACCAGTTGCTTATATGGTACCATTTATTGGACCAATAATTGAAACAGGATCTTTAGAAAGACTTGCTGAAGGTGGCGTTAGGAGGTATGCACTAGGAGGATTTTTCAAAAGAATCGGGAAGTATAAGTCAGTTGATCAAAGATTTGGAGAAAGTACAAGAGAATCAGTTGGAAAAAGAGTTAACTTTGGAAAAAAACATTCTTATGCTCCAGCTTCTGCAATGGCAGCAGCTTAGCTTAACTTTAAAAAATCTTTATTCTTATTTTATTTATGGTAAGAGCATTTGACTTACTAGGCAATATTGCAATATTGAAATTTCCAAAGGAAACAAAAGTTAGTGAAAAGAAAAAGCAGGCAGGAAAGTTACTGCGAGAACATAAAAATATTAAAACAGTTTTAGAAAAAGCTGACAAGATTAAAGGCCGTCTCAGGAAACTAAAAACAAAACATCTTGTTGGTGAAAAGACAAAACAAACAATATATAGGGAAAATAATTGCATCTTTAGATTTAATATTGACAGCACATATTTTTCTCCGAGGCTTAGCAATGAGAGGTTGGAAATTGCAAAAAAAGTTAAGAAAAAAGATTCTGTGCTTGTGATGTTTTCTGGAGTCTGTCCTTATGCAATTGTAATTGCAAAATTAGCCAAGCCAAGGAAAGTTGTTGCAATTGAATTAAACAGACAGGCACATAAATACGCACAGGAAAATGTTAAACTAAATAAACTAGCAGATATAGAATTAATTCAAGGTGATGTTAAAAAAGTTGCCTTAAAGCTGAAAAAAAATAAAACAAAATTCACTAAGATTGTTATGCCACGCCCTCAGCTTAAAGAAACATTTCTTAAAGAAGCTTTTTCTCTATCAAAAACTGGCACATTAATTTTTTATTATGATTTTGCTTTGCAAAATCAACTCGACGAGATAAAAGAAAAAATAAAAGATGAGGCAAAAAAAGCAAGAAAGAAAATCAAAATTCTGAAAATCAAGAAAGCAGGCGAAATTGCTCCTTATAAATATCGTTATAGGGTTGATTTTAAAGTTTTGAATTAATTTTGTGTCTCCGAACAATTAAAAATATTCCTGAAATAACAAGTAACTAATATAAATTAATAATCAGTTGAGGGGTGTCCTTATTATAGTCTTTTTAATCAGACTAACAAATAATTATCGGTTTTTAATAAAATAAGATTTAAAAATTTCTATGTGGAGATACTATAATTTTGTAACCTAATGATGTAATTAAATAAGATTGTAAAATTAAGACATTACAATTTTTCTTACTTAAAATTTTTTAGGTTAATAATAAACAAATATTTGTAAAATGAATGTATGATTAATAGTAGAGTATAACATAGCTTTTAATGTAAACAAGTATCTTAAACCCTCTTAGAAATTTTCATAACTATCTTTCCAACAAAAGCTGCAATTTTTTCTGCATAATATTGATATGTAAATGCATTCATCATTTTTTTATTTATGCCCCTATCTTGCCCTGCTTCATCTACAATAATTGTAAACTTATGCATGCCTATTGCATTTTGTATCTTGCCTACAAATTGGTTTGGACGCATAATATTCTGCCTTTTTTGTTCAAGCTCTTCAACACTTATGTAAATTGGTTCAAGACTTGAATTTATTACATACTGATTAATAAAATAATAAGTATCAAAAAAATAAAATCCTTTTAGTGAGTCATTTTCTTGTTTATAATCAAAAACAAAAATATAATGAGTAAGTCCTGTATCTACAAATCTTGTAATATTCACATTTATCATAATTATAACCAGTTTCTTTTCATCAAGTTTTTCCTTGATTTCTTGTACAGAGAGATTATTATAAAAAGTTGTTTTGATATTCAGTTTTTTCAGCTCATTTCTTATTGTTAATGGCCCTGTAAAAAGTTTAAATGGATTTGTTTCAAGTGAAAGCTCTTCTATTGTTATATTTTTATCAAAAAATGCAGCAGACATGTAAATAACAAACTGTCCGCAATCTCCTGGCAGCATTTCATAATTTACTTTATATATTCTGTTTTCAAGATAAAGAAAGCTTGAGATAATTAATAAAATAGATATTAATAAAAAATCTATAAGAATAAGATAATTGATTTGTGTTTTCATTTTTTTATTAACTTAATCTGATTTTAAAAAATTACTGATTTATTAACCCTTGTTTTTGTTGTTTTTAGATTTTATTATTGATTTATCAAAGTTTATGGTATTAATTATATTTTCAATGTTTTTCATATTAACATTTTATTATATTGTTTACATTAATTGTATTTTCATTCTTATTTTACAATTCCTCTTCTCTTATGTTTTTAAATCCTCTTCTCAACTTTAACTGCAGTAGGAGCTTCACCGCCATGCCATGTAAATCTCGGCCTTATTCTAATAGGATAAATTCTTTCAGAATTATCATCAAGCAAAATTGCAGAACCTTTTAAATTTGGTAAGTCATCGATATATTTCTTAATACTTTCTAGAAAGTAAGTTTGCATTATATTATTTAAAGCATTTATATCTGGTTTTGCAGTTACTCTATGTGAAATAACAATATCTGATTGTGTCATTGCATCTCTATGTAACGCACCTGGTTGCTGAGTTGCCATAACAATACTTATCCCAGGTTGACGGCCTTCTCTTAATAACTGGATAAGAGCATCTGTTGCAGCTGTCTTACCTTCTTGTATTGGAGGTAGGAACTCGTGAATTTCATCAATAAAAAGCCAGATAAGAGGCATTTCTCTTTTTTGTTTAAAAGCAAGATAATCTACTCCGCGTCTAACAGCCTCAATTTCTTCTTTTTTTCTTGACATCATTCTCTCATTAAATAACTTTCTTGTAATCAAACCTATTACTAAAGCCCGAACATTAAATGCTCCAACAGAACTATAACAACTTAAATCAATTATACTTGTTTTTCCTGCTTCAATAAGTTCGTTTATATTTGTACCTTCTTCTTGTTTTTTCGTAAAAATCTTCCAGCTTTGCACTGCTTCAAACAGAGAAAGAGCTGAATTTTTGATTTCGTTAGAAGAAGAATTATCTTCTTCAATATTTTTCTTTATATCTTCTATATCATATTGTCCAGATTCTTGTAATTTTGTGATTACTCTTTCTATAAGAACTGCAACTGGATCTATCATATTTAGATTAAAGGTTAGCACCCAATCTTCTGCATTTAGCTCATCTGCTTTTAAGGCAAACTTTTTGTCTACTGGCAAGCCTCTTTTTTCATATTCACTATAAAAACCATAAGGAACAAACACAACAACTGGAACATTTTTTGGCCTCAATTGCCATTCTGAAAGTAGTTTTTTTTCTTTTTCATTCTTGAATTTCATTGTCCAAAAAATACCCATCGTATCAAAAATTAAAGAAGCTATATTTTGCGCTTCTTCTCCTTCAAGACAAGAAAGTTCCTCGGCGATTGTGCCAAGCGAATAAGATTTTCCTGATCCTCTTTTGCCAGAAACAAGGATTACATGACTTCTTGCAACATCCATGAAAATTGGATTACTTAAACTAGTATACTGGCCCATTTTCACATAACCTTTGCCAATAAAAATAAGACCTTTCTTTCCGAACCTCTTTTTATCTGTATCATCTCTTCCTATAATAATATCATATGGCATTTTTCTTTCTCCTTTATCTACCAAGCTAATTATTTATAGCTTTCTATATTTATTGAATTGGAATAAACCTACTTATAGGTTCTTCATGAATTATAAATTGATTGTAACTTCTTATTATGTTTCTAAATTTTTCTCTGCTTTTAAACTCCTTTTAAGAAAAATTCAATTATCACAAAGAAAATATAAAGCATAATTAATGCAACTCCTTCTGAAATCTCAATTTTCTTTTTGCTTTCAACGAAAGTCATAAATATAAATGCGGCAATAAACATAAACACGCCAGCTATAATTGTTGGAATAAATTCTGCTTTTATGGGCCTGATTAAAGCAACGAGCCCGATAATTAAAGTCGTATTAACAATAATTGTGCCGATTTGGTCTCCAATAGACATTTCTGGATGTCCCATTTTACATGCTCTGAGGCCAAATACAAGTTCTGGTAATGTTGTAGCAAGAGCAAGCAAGAAAAGACCAATCATTATACTCGGCAGTTGAAGATCGACAGCAAGTAAAGTGCCGTACTTTACAATATATCTAGCTGAAACAAAAAGTATAACTAAAGCTGCACAAAAAATCAAGACAGTTAAAACTATTTCTTTTCTCTCGAATCTCCCCCCCCTATGATTAAGCGTCTCTCCGGTTTTTTTCCTTTTCTTAATTATCCTATAAGAATTAAATAAAAAAACTAATATAAGTATTGCACCATCTATTCTTGATAAAGATCTACCAATAATATAAAGAATAACTATTAACAGCAAGATTAGTGCCATGTAAAAAGAGTCTTTGCTTATTCTTCTCTCTTTAAATTTTATACCGTTACTCATTAAGACAAATATTCCAGTTATAAGTGTTAGATTCATAATATTTGCACCAATAATATTTCCTAAACTTAAAGAGGGGTTTCCTGAAATAGCAGAAGAAATACCTACAAAAAATTCAGGAATTGAAGTTGCTAATGCCATAATAATAACAGCTGCGGTAAATTCAGATATCTTTAAAAAATTAGCTATTTTGATAAGAGATTTCACAAGATATGTTCCACTAAACATAATTATTACGCCAAAGAAAATAAATAATACTAGATTAACTAACAACATTTTTCTTTATTTTCCTCTTTTTTAAAACAAGAGCTAGAAAGTATAAAAACTTAACTCTTATCTCTAATCAGGTTAGAAGTTACCACAATCTTTTTAAAGGGTGTTTCTGTTTAAAATTAATGGTAGAAAACAAAATAATAGACAAGGAAAAAGGAGAAGAAATAAAAGCAAAAGAAACTGAGAAGACCAATATTTTAAAGAAAAATCCTTGGATTATTACAACTGCGATTCTAACAGTTCTTGTAATAATATCGTTTGTTTTTTTATTGAAAACTCCAACTGGAAAAATCACGGGAAATGTTATATCAAAAAGTGAGGCTGGAGAATTAACCCTTAATCTATTTAACAGTATGTTATCGGAAATTCCAGGAACTTTAGATTCTGTTAAAGAAGTTAGTGGCATATATCAAGTTGCTATAAATATAAACGGACAAAAAGCTCTTTTTTATATTACAAAAGATGGAAAATTTATCTATCCTGGAATGGAATTAAAATCTACAAAAGAAATCATAGAACAAACAGCTGAAAAAGGTGTACCAGAAGAAATTCCAAAAGCAGACAAGCCAGTAGTTGAATTGTTTGTCATGAGTTTTTGTCCATTTGGAAATAGAGCAGAAGGAACTATGCTACCTATTTATAATTTATTAAAAGACAAGGCAGATTGGAATATTCATTATATTGTCAATATTGATGGGGACACCATCAATTCTCTCCATGGGCAACCTGAAGTAAATCAGGATGAAAGAGAGGCGTGTGTCTTAAATGAATATGGGCTAGATAAATGGTGGGCGTTTATTACTTATGTTAATGAAAATTGCGGGGCTGACGGTGAATGTTGGGAAGATGCAGCAAAAGAAGCTAAGTTAGATGTTAATAAAATAAAATCATGTGTATCTGAAAAAGGTTTAGAGTTAATGAAAGCAGATGAAGAAATAAGCAATTCAGTAGGAGCATCTGGTTCTCCTACACTAATAATTAACGGGGCAAAAACAAATGAAGTTTATAAATATGAAAATCCAGAAGCTTATAAACAAATTATATGCTCTGCATTTAATACACCACCCGATGAATGTTCAGAAGAATTAGCCTCTGTTTCTACCTCTAGCAGTACTAGTGGCGGGAGTTGTTAATAAAAACATGTTTTCTAATAAAATTGTAAGGAGGAAAAAATAAGAATGAAGATTTCTGAATTAAAAATAGGACAAGATGGCGTGGATATAGAAGCAGTTGTAAGAGATATTGAAGAGCCACGAAGCTTTAGTAAGTTTGGAAGAGAGATAAGAGTTGCAAATGCAACAATAGATGACGGTTCAGGTACAGTTAAGCTAACCTTGTGGAATCAAGACATAGATAAAGTATCTGTAAATGATAAAATAAAAGTGACAAACGGTTTTGTAAATGAATTTAATGGAGAAAAAAGACTTACATCGGGCAGAGTTGGCAAAATTGAAGTTGTAGAGGAAGGAAAATTTGAACAAACAGAAGAACAGCCAGAACAAAGTGAAGAAACTCAAAAAGCTGAACAGCCAGAACAAAGTGAAGAAACTCAAGAAGCAGAAGAACAGGCAAAAGAAGAATCAATAGAAGAAGAAAAGGTAGAATAAGAAATTAGTGAACAAAAAGCCAGGTTAGTTATCTTTATCTATAACTTTTTGGTTTTCTTTAACCTAAAAGCATAATAAGAAGCCATTAGGCTAAAGAAAGTTTGTACAATTAGATGTGTTGCATTACCTGTATCACCATAATTAAATCCTATAATTACAGATATTACAGAAGAAGCAGAATAATTTTAAGATTATTTTTAATTATTATTTTACAGTATACAGATAATTTTATATTGTTTTGTTAAGATATACTAACGGAAAAATGTCCTACCTGTCATAGACGAGTGGAATTCTGAAGTTTAAAGAATTAAAAGATTTTCCGCTTATTCAGATAGTTGGATTTGAAAGATTTCAAATTCCAGAGATAATTGAAGGCCGGGTCATTAGCTCACATCCAGAAAAAAAATTGAAGGGCCAACTAAAACGGTCATTCCAAAAGCCATTACCAAAAAAGGTATTAAGATTATTTGAAGAATCTGGAAAAGACGTTGTTGTGTGTGGTGATTACATTTATAGGAAAGAGGGAAAACATCTAAAACATGATTTTTGGATCTACACACAAGCAGTAGATATGACA
>CAZOGQ010000017.1:0-12755 GCA_964579545.1 Candidatus Woesearchaeota archaeon
TGTGATTGGATCAGTAAAACCTTCACTATCGGTTAGAAAAGTATCTCCACCTATTTCTACTTGAGTATTAGAAACACCTACAGAAAAAATAACAATTCCCTTAGTTGTAGGATTTAACACAATTTCTTTATTTACATTACTTCCGCTAATTGTAACATCAACTGATTTACTTTCATAACCTCCTCCACCATAAGTAGCAATAACCGAGTAAGTCCCGTCTGCTAAAGCAACTGTTGTACTCCCCGAACTTCCAATGAATTTATAAGACAAAACAATTTGTGCGTCTCCTTTTATAATATCTACACTTGAAACCCCATGGCCCTGGGCAACAAAAAATCCTGCTTGAGGAATTGGATTTCCTTGATTATCAACAATAGAAACAGTTAAAGTTCCAGTATCAGCAGAAACAAATCCACTAATTCCAAATAATAGAATTGATATAAGTAACAAAAATCGTTTTTTCATAATTTAAGACAGAAAAATTAATTTAAATAATTGTCGGTAATTTTCACCTTCTAAATTGCAATATAATTTATTACAAAATATATAAAAAACCAACAAGTTAAATAAGAGAATAAACTTAAGTAACTTAAGGGATAAAATTAAAATTTTTGTCATGGAATACAAATGATATTTGGAATAATCATGGCTTTAATCGTTGGAATATGCGCTGGTTGTATCACAGGATTTCAAGCACACTATACTTCGATAAAATCGATAAATTTCAAAAAATACAGACAAATAACTTACAAAAATTAAGTATAAAACAATAAAAAGAAACTCAATATCCATAAAAGCCAAAAACCAAGACGATAGGATTAAAAACAAAGAAAGACTAATATCAATATGATAAAAAAAGAAAATATAATAGGATATGGAATTAACTTTATCTTAGTAGCATTAGCATTTTACATCATGTTTCTTGGAGGACTAAAATTTTTAATAATTTCAATAGTCTTTTATGGAAGTGCTGGGCTATTTGAATATATTACCATGAATAGATTTTATGGCCCAAAAGTTAAATTGATGAAAAAACTTCCAGTATTATTAAAAATAGCAAATGGTTTTTTATGGGTTCATGGAATTATTCGTTTCATTAGAATTAACAATACTACAATTTATGATTTTAAGAGAATCAGATATCTTCCTTCAATTACAGCGTACTTAATAATGGGAATTTATGTTTTAATTGCTTCAATCCTATTCAAACAATTTTCATATTACGGGTTACTTATTTATTTAATTCCAATTCTAACAAATATAATAATCTTCTTTGACTATCATTATTTTATCTATGCTCAAAAAAACAAAAATAAATCAAACAAAGAATTCGCTTAGAAATCGATGAACAGGTGAACAAAAGACCTAAAATTTGGAAAGTTCCGGGAATCCAAGATGCTAATACAACTTATCATCGCACTTATCGTCGGTGTGTCCGCAGGAACAATAACAGGCCTTATACCTGGGGTCCATATAAATCTTGTTGCTGCGCTTATTCTTGCTTTTGTTTCTGCCCCTATTTTTCCTAACTTATCACCTATAATTTTTGTTGTTTTTATTATTGCAATGTCAATAATGCATAGTTTCGTTGATTTTATCCCTGCGATTTTTCTTGGTGCTCCTGATGAAGATACTATCTTATCAATTTTGCCAGGCCACAAAATGTTAAAAAAAGGCAGGGCACATGAAGCTGTCCTCTTGACTCTTGTAGGCAGTTCAATTGCCATAGTATTTGTCTTGCTTATCTCTCCGTTGTTTATACTTTTTTTGCCAAAAATTTATCCTTATATTAAAACAATAATGCCTTTTATCTTACTGCTTGCATCTATTTTTTTAATTTTCTCTGAAAAAAACTCAAGATTGTTTGCCTTACTAATCTTCTTTCTTGCAGGTTTTCTTGGCATAGCAACTTTAAATTTGCCAATAAAACAACCTTTTCTTCCTTTATTGACAGGTTTGTTCGGTTCATCTGCTTTAATCTTAAGTATTAAAAATAAAATAAAAATACCAAAACAAAAAATAATAACAATAAAAAAATTAAACTTAAAGAAAAAAGAAATTCTTAATGCGGGGTTGGGTGGCATAATCGCCTCGCCCCTGTGTAGTTTTTTGCCTGGCCTTGGAAGTGGTCAGGCTGCTGTGATTGGAAGCGAAGTTGTTGGAGACATGTCTCAACGAGAGTTTTTAATCTTGCTTGGTATGATAAACACAATTGTTATATCTCTCTCATTCGTAACACTTTACACAATAAACAAAGCAAGAACAGGGGTTGCTGTTGCTGTTTCAAAAATCTTGCCAGCTTTAACAACAAATAATTTAATTCTCATTTTAGTAATAATTTTAATTTCAGGAACCATTACATTTTTCATGGCAATCTTTCTTTCAAAAAGATTTTCCCTATACATTCAAAAAGTAGATTATACTATCCTTTCTTATATTATTCTCTCTATCCTTCTAGCAATTGTTTTAAGTTTTTCTGGTTTTCTTGGATTACTCGTTTTTATTATTTCAACATTTCTAGGACTAAGCGCCATATCTAGTGGCATAAAAAGAATTCATTTAATGGGTTGTTTGCTGTTGCCAACAATATTATTTTATTTGTTGTGAAAAAATAGAAAAAAAACTTATATATAGCCCTTTGTTAAAGAGTTTATGAAAAAAAGAGGATACCCCCTGCCTACCTCCATATTACTCCTCTAAAATCTTTAAGTAACATAAATATAACTATTTTTCCCATAATTTTTATCTACGAGTTAGTGGGGAATCAAACAGATTTAAACTTTACTAAATCTTCACTCCTTCTTCACAGCCCATCTTGACAAAAAGATTAGGGCAATAACAGCGATTATTGTGATTAAGACAGCTGATAAAAATTTATAAAAAAGCATTCCAGTTAAACCAAGTTTTTCTGTTAGTTTGTTTACTGCTTCTGCAATCGGCTCTCTCCAGCTTAATGCAATAAGGAATGCAAAAGCAGCTGCAATAGCTGTCATAGTTTGTTTTTTAAATTCTTTTTTAAGATGAGATGCAGATGTTTTTGTTTTTTCTAAAATTCTCTGTCTCAGTCTTTTCTTTACTTCTTTTTCAACCTGTTTCTCAACTTGCTTTTCAACTTGCTGTTCAACTTTTTTCTCTATTTTCTTTTCAACTTGTTTCTTAATTTTTGCTTCTATTTTCTTTTCAATTGCTGATTTCTTTGTTTGCTCTGGCATAAATAAACAAGAAAAAAAGAGTTTTTAAAATTTGGGTTTGTTTAATGTTTGTTTAATAATTAACTGAATATTTTTGGCATCTTTCTTGATTTTTTGTTGCAAATATTTTAGTTATTGTGACTGCACATCTTACAAGTTCTTTATCTAAACTTCCAAAAAAATTCATTATAAGATGTTCACATGTTTTAATTTTGGGAGCATCATTTAGATTCTTGTAAAAACCAAGTGCAAGATAAAGGCAATCAGAAACACACCTGGGATCGGATTCAGTTAGGGCTGATGTCAGAGCTTCATCAAGCCTTCTCTGTGCATTTTCAGAATAATATCTTTGTATTCTTCCAACTTTCTCAGGCTCTTTGCTTATTCTATTATTCATTTCCTTATATTGTAATGCATTTGTTTTTTATAAATATTTTGAAAATAATTATGTATTTAGATTTAGTTAAATCTAAGCTCCCCAACATTCAAGACAAAGTTTTTCTCTTGGTAAGCCAATAACAGAAACCATTCCTTCTTTTGAAGGATATCTCAGGCTTTTTAATTCTAAACGGGCCCTTATAACATCTACCATCTTCAAATATTTATCTGATTTTTCATCTAAGTAGGGAGCAATATCAAAATTTTCCCTTCCTTCAATTTCTCTTACTGCCCTTCTAGCAGCTAAATCAAACACAGAACGAGACCTTGAAAAATTTAAATAAGGACATATTTGTGTTAAAGGTGGACAGGCTGGGCGCATATGAACCTCTTCTGCACCCACATTGTTTAGTTCCTTAATTTTTTTAATTAATTGAGTTGCTCTCACAATAGAATCTTCATTAAACATTATTTTAAAACCTCTTGCAAGTTCCTCATTTAAAATAAGTTTCATATTAGCGGTTAAATCTCTATCTTCCTGATCTTCTGGCATGAAACTTCTTTGCCATGCAGGACTATATTTAACAAAGGGTCTTTTAAAAGGCAAGCCCATAGCTTCAGCATAACCTAAAGCATGTGCTGTTCCTGAATCAGGAATTCCAGCAACAAAATCTATTCTTAGAGTCTTTTCCAAAATATCTTTTTTATCTCGTTCTGCTAACATAGCACCACACCTATAGCGTGTAGTTTCTACGTTAATTCCTTCAGAATTAGAAGCAGGAAAACCATAATAGATCCATAAAAACGCGCATATCTGCATCAAATCACCTGGTTTTTTTAATTGTTCGTATCCATCCTTTGTGATAAGTCCAATTTCCCCAGAACCAAGATATTTTTCAATAGAAAAACCCAAATTTCTAAATGCACAAGTTTCTAATGTAGCAGCTGTTGAATTTTCTTTTTTTCCAATAACGGGGGGGTTCTTCCAAATTTATCTCTAGCTAAATAAATGCCTTCACGAGTCAATAACATCAAAGAGGATGAACCTTTTGTATTATTTTGTGTTATCTCTATTCCTTCAATAAAATTTTTACCTTCATTTATTAATGAAGCAATCAATTCAATAGGGTTCACACCACCAGAGCTCATTTCTGCAAAATGTTTCTTTTTCTTATACGCCACCTGAACAAGCTGCCCTAAATTACTTACTTTCCCTACATGTGTAACAGCATAATCTCCTAAATGGGAGCTAACAGAAAGTGGTTGTGGTTCATAATCACTTATAACACCAATTCCTGAATTCCCTTTTGTTTCTTCTCTGAAACGTTTAAGTTGTGGTCTAAATGGATGTAATGATATGCTTTTTATATCATACTGGATTTTTCCATTATCGGATACTGCAATGCCTCCTATTTTCGTACCGAGATGAGAATGATAATCTGCTCCGTAATAAACATCCCTAACACAATCCCCCTTTGAAACAACCCAAATATTCCTGACATAAAATTAAAATAGAGTCTAGCTTTTTAAACAAAATTGTGTTAAGAGATATATGTTTGAATTCTTTTCTTCATTTAAACCATTTTTGTAAAGCTTCTTGTTTTTCTGTTTCTCTTCCAAAAATACTTTCTATATAGCTCTTCGTCAGTTCAAGACTCTGTTTCAGATATTCTGGTAAATTATAAGTTTCTGCGAGATTTAAAGCAGGCTCAAGATACTTTATGATGCTTCCTTTAGATATCGTAAAGATTATCCTGCCACCACAAGCAAGACATTTTCCTTGTAATGGCGGCCGCCTATATTTTGTGTTGCACTTCACGCACCGAAATTGTTGCATTGAAAATTTTCTTAAATTGCCCCTGATATCCCTGATAAAGTGTCTCTCAATAACCAGCCTGGCCACATCACTTGTATCTACCGCTCTTATTTTTTCAACAAGCTCCATTTGTTTTTGAACTTTTTCCTGCATTGTAGCAAGAGTTTTATAAGAAGAACAAAGAGCTCCTGCATTAATATCAGAAGTTTTGTGTGTATAATTTAATTGAGAAAATTCATTGTTACCAAGCCGATTTTTAATTTGTTCTATTTTTATAGAAGAGGGATGTTTGAATTTCTCAGCTGCTCGATACAACTCGAGAGGTAGCTCCTTCTCAACATCAACATCAAAAACCATATCATCTACTTCTCCCGCCCTAATTCTCGCATTTATAACTAAGGGGGCATCCTGTGTAGCGCCCCGATGGCCTGGCAAGTACTCTCTAGAAAAGTTTAATAAAACATCTAGTAAAAGAGTAGCAGATGCTTCATCGCCATCGCAATCTCGGCGCATAGCAGCATGCATATAGGGGGAGGCCAGTAACGCCTGCGTTTTACTGAAACCAATTATTCTCCCAACAACACCAGCGCAGTTATGGGGTGCAATACAAACTACAAGTTGACCAATTAAATCTTCCCTTTTTTTAATATTAAAAAAAGGTTTTATTTTATAAAATCTTAAAAGAAGAGCATCAATAAAATTTGCGGCATTTATAAAAACGTCGTCTGCTCTTTCATCTGGGGACTCAGGACAAGCAGGCAGAATTATGTCGTGTGGTTTTAACTCTAAGATCTGGTCTTCATTCACTAGCTCTTTATTGTAAATGTCTCTGGTGTAACCCATGTTCCTGGCAGTTTGAATATCTAATCCCACTTCTCTTGTTTTAAATTGTGTTAGTGGAAGTTCAGTTGCATCGTATCTAACTGTTCCATCCTTGTTTACATGGAGATTAAACAAAGATCTTAAAAATCCTTTTGCAAGATTTTCTGGAACGTGTCTTCTTGAGCTAGTACCTCTGACCCCTTTTATTAAAGTGGGAATTTCCTCTTTTTCTAAACCAAGTTTCTTTATTGCAGAATTAAAAAAATTCTTTATATCTATTCTTCTATTATAAAATTCTTGTCCAAGAGAATGTGTTGGACATTTTTCATTAAAGAACCTCTGTTGGCATTCAGGGCAGTAATTCATTTTTTTTGTGTCAGTATTACAAGTCTCGCATACGAAATAAATTGTCTCTTTCTTGCATTTATCACAGAAATAAATTGGAAAATCTGCTTTAACGCTTCCTTTTTTGCAGGCCTCTTGAACGCTTCTCATTCTCCCACCTTCTTCACCAACAGGAAAAAGCACGTGTGGACTTCCAACAAGTTTCCTTAATTTTGCTTTCTCGGGGCGGCCCATTCTTGCCCCAATAAATGTCCCAGCTTTGTCTCTTATAGTAAATCTGGAAAGCTGATTGATGGCTTCTAAAACACTATCTTGTTGCTTAATTTTCTTGCAGCAATTTGAGATTTCTTTATCTAAAACATATCTTTCTCTCTTGACTAAATTATCGTTTATCCCGAGATTAGCTAACAATGCTTGGCTTGTTTTCTCATCTAGTACAACATTCTCTGTGATTACTTGGTGGGGCATTCCAAGTATCTCCATGGCCCTCTTGCCCCTCTTAAATCTTTCTTGTTCTGTTTTGTTAAATGGAAGAATGATTTTCTTGTCGATATATGAATGGTCAAGCCAATCAAGAAAAGCAAGAAACTGTTCGTAACCTATTTGACTCCAGTAATAAATAAAATTTGGGTGTAATGCAATATTAAGTTCTTGGGAAAGTTTTTTGGCTGTTTGAAAATCAATCAAATATCCAGTGCTTATAATCTCCTTGTATTTATCTTGCAAATTTTTTTCCTCTAAGATTTGTTTAAGCTCTGCTTGCCAATATTTTTTAACGTAGCCAGCAGGCATCAAAACATGGTTTCTATTAGCAAAATCTCCATAAGGAATAAGAATGTCTCCAATGTAAATTATTTCTTCAACGTCTTGATAAAGTTTTTTGGGGTCTTCAATGTTTTTGATTTTCATAACGCTACCATCTTTTAATTTGATGATTGGCCCATCAATGTCGTCGCAAACAGAAATTGCAGTCCCTTTTGTTGGCATTTCTATCTTCAGTTGAGTTCCTATAGCAACAAAACCATTAAGTATCTGTGTTGTTGCGGGGTGGATGGCTAAAGCACTATACCCACTATTTCGAGATCTACCATAAACAAGTCTAAAAGCTCCAGATCTTGATGGGTGGCCAAGAACCGGCCTGCCTGCAACTAAGTCTTGTATATATGTAGGCGATTCTTTTGCCTTGCCCTTCTCCCTTTTCTCATGTAACTTAACAAAATCTTCTAAAAAATCCCACCCACTTATTTTAAATCTTTTTTCTTTTAGTTTGTTTATAATTTTCATTATTTTCTGGGCTTTTTGTGCTAGGCCCTCACCAAGAGTAAGGCAAAAACCACTTCGAATAAAGTTCGTCTCAACCCTTTCTAAGTCTTTATGATTACTTACCTCTCTTCTTTCAGATGGTTCACCATTGACCTGGATTGGTAAATTTTTAGCTAGAAGTTCTATCTCTTCTTCTGTAGGAAGATACTGTAGATTAGTTATTCGCTCGTGATAATCATAAAGTTCAGTGACTGCCCTCTTGACCTCTTCTTCTGTTGGATCGTATTTGGCATAACCAAACATCTCTCTCAAATAATCTATAATCACAAGAGAAAAAGCAGCTGCTGTTCCCCCAGCAGATCTTATCGGCCCTGAAAAGTACGCTGAAAAAAAATCTTCTCCTTTTTTTGTTTTTTTTAATTTAAAGTATGTAAAGCCTTCTATCGGCGAAGCAACCACCCCAAGAGTTATGTAGGCAAAGGCTACTCTAATGCCTGCATCAATTGCCTCCAGGAGAGATTGAAATTTACAGAATTTTTCTTTTGCGACCTCTTCAGCTATTTTCAAGCAAACGGCTGGATCTAAGCTTCCATATTCTTTTTCTAACTCTGTAATTCTTTTCAATATTTTGGGGTTGTTTACTTGAGGATAAACACTAGAAATTAAGCCAATAACTTTTCCTCCAAGGCTTGTTGCAAGAGGAATCTCTACTTTGCTCAAAGGGTCAAGGCCCCTGCTACGCGCTTCGCCTGCTATAGAATAAGCCACCTTAACCTTATTTTCAATTTCCTTAAAATATTCATTTATGTTCATATTAATTAAGTTAATAATAACATGGCGGCCCCATACTTTGGTTTCATGATTTTTTTGGCTGTGGGTGATAATTTATTAAATGAATTAGTTAGTTTTTGTCTAACCGAATCTCTTGCTTCTTCCTGGCTGAGTTTTTCGTAAACAAATGCTGCTTTAAAACCTCCAGCAACATTACCAAAAGCAGACATTGCATCTGCTTCTGCAATTATCTGTGCTTCCCTTGTGTTTCTATTAATATTTTGGCTGCCACAGTGGGAGATTATACAAGGTTTAACTTTCTCTATTTTATCTTCAGGATAGTTTAACTCTTTTAATTTCTTTTCTGCAATTTTTGCTCCAGTGATGTGGTGGTTTTTCCTTCCATTAATAATCGAACCAATATCATGAAGCCAAGAAGCTAACTCTACAATCTCCGTATCTGCATTTAATTTCTCTGCAAGTAGTTTTGCATATTTTACTGTTTGTACAAAATGATTCAAAAAAGCATCGTAGCCATACTTGCTAGTTGGTTTTTTGCATTCTTCCTCAACAAATTTCTTGATTTCTTCAACAACATCCGTGTTCATAGGAGCTCCCCCTTTAGTAAAAGGATAGTACCCTACCTGATTTAAATATTTTGTTGCATTGGAAAACAACAATCAGGAAGTTAATAAAGGGTTGGGAAAAATCAAATGGAATTTCCGATATCATTATATGCTTTTTCTATTACCCAAAAAACCCCTTTTAATTGCGGGTCTTCTCTCTCAGATGCGAACCAAACAGAATCAAAACAAGCAGCCAGTATTCCTCTGCCATACAAAGTTACATCTGTTTCTCTGTGCCCTGGCTTTAATTTTTTTGTATATCTTTGGGTTAAATCAATTAAGTTTAAATAAGCTGCCTCTTCTTGCGCAGAAGCTCCTTCTTCACAAATATCTTGGGAGTAAGTTAATTCCACATTTTCTTTTTTTAATTCTTCATTAATCTCCCGCAAAAATTTTACAAAATTACTTGCATAGGGCGCGGCCAGAGTAAATTGCCGGGTTTTTAGAATCAGAACATCTCTTTCAATAATGCCTTGCGTAGGTTCATAAAATTCAAAATCCCTTGTTTCACCCTTCCCAACAGGACAAACTTCTGAAACGCTTTTAACTGAATACCCTTCCTTGCTTAGGTGGTGTCTTCCTGCAAGTTCTTCTGCAATTACTTCTAAATCCCATTTTATTAATAAATTAAATAACTTAGATAGATTATTGTGTTGGAAAATAGGGTTTGTAATAGGTATATTCTCGTTAAGAAAAGTCAAGAATTTTCACAGCCCTTGTTTTTAAATTAAGCAGGGGAACCTTACAGGGTAGTGGGTGGTTACCAACTTTTTCTTCAAATGGGGTAATACGCTGCCAACAAGACGAGCAGATTATCTGGATGTTGTTATAATAAGCAAGATCGAATCTATGAACTTCCCCCGTTGTTATAATGTCTGGAATTTCTTTAATCAAAAGATTATCTTGTTTTTCAGAAGGAATATAAACAACAGAAGAATGTGTTGGTGCAAGGTGTCTTCTCTTCAACATCTCTTTAACAACCCTGGCTGGCGAATCATGTGCTTTGCTAAGTCTTAAAGACTCGATATCATTGATAAAACTATGCATGCTTGCTCCATGGTACATTAGTATTTTGAGAATAAGATTGTCTTCTTTTATTTTAATTGTTGCCGGGTTTGGAACAAGAAACAAATTATCAAGCTCGTAAAGCGCGGGGCCATATCTCTCGCTTATCATTGGTTGTGGTTCGGCAACCCTCACGGCGTCGTGTTGGCCGGGGCACATTATTATTTTCACATCTTTCCTTATCATATTGAGTAGTTCGGAGAGTTTTTCGTATTGTTTTCTTACATCCTTAATTGCTAACTGTTCTTCTTGTCTTGGATAAACACCAACACCATCTATTGTATCGCCAGTAATAAAAAGATATTTTATTTTTTTCACATCAATCTGGTTTGGTGCCCCCCCATTAATCCAATCAATAAATTTAAGAAAATTTTCTTCAAGAAAATTTTTGCTTCCAACATGCAGATCTGAAGTAAACAAAGCATAAACCTCTTGTTTTAATTTTTTTCTTTCCGGCAGCATACAATCAGGGTAAACTAAGTCGTTAACAAAAACAATGTCCCTTGAGCCAGAACATTTAATTCCAATAATATCGTCTAGCAATATTCCTTTTGCCTTTTCATAAATTCCTGTTTTATTTTGATTAACTAAAGCTGCTATTCTTCCGGTCGAATCTTCAACCTCAAGAAGGATGTTTTTATTTTTTGTGGTTCTTTTGTTTGAAACAATACCAATAATAGAAACCGCCTGTCTTTGGTTGTTTATTTTATCAATTGAAACTAAATTGTTAAGCTCGTTCCTTTCTTGTAGTATTTTCCTTATTTCAGAAAACCTATTACGAAAGTGTTTTACAAAATCTTCCACTTTGAGGAGCTTAATTTTTGGAATTTCTAAATTTTCTATCAAAAGAGCCGTGCCCCCCACCCCAATAGTCTGGGTTTTTTGAATCTCTTTTGGTTTTTCTTGTTTCTTGACTTCAAGAGTTTTAGAAATCTCTAAGGTTAAGCCAAGCCTAACAAACAATTTTTCAACTTTTTCTTTTTTCTCGTCAGCAAGAAAATCCTGAATCTTATTAACATTCTGGCTTAAAAAGGATTTTGTTATAATCTTTGTCCCAGAAGTTGAAATTTTTTTTATGATTTCCTCTACAATCTCCTTATCAAAGCTATTAAAAACTTCGAAAACTTCTTTGTCTAACAAACAACCCCTTTCAAAGCACAATTTTAAAATTTCTTTGTCCATCCTTCATAAATTTAAAGAGTCGTAAATAACCCTTTTGGCTTTATTTAAAATTCGGGGGGGAATGGCCAACTTAATTTCCCGGGTCCTGCCCCGCCTGCCACGGGAAATTATCTTGGCGTTGATTATTCCAAGCATATCAAATTCAGCTAAGATATCAGATATTCTCCTTTGGGTAAGTATTTCTGTGTGTGTTTTTTCGCAGAGGGTTTGATAAACATTATATATATCTCCCGTAAATATTTTCTCATGTCTGCCCATCTTGCTTGCCTCTGTCAATTGAATTATAGATAACAAAACGAGTTGGAATTGTTTTGGTTCTGTTTCTATAATATCGAGAATTTTGTCTTTCTCAATTTTTTCATTTGCTTTATCTATATGGATGAGGCTTATTTTTTTATTTTGGTCTCTTTCTCCAAGCTCCCCTGCTATTCTTAACAAATCAAGCGCCCTCCTGGCGTCTCCATGTTCGCGGGCTGCGAAGGCGGCACATTTTGCGATAACCCCCTCGTCTAAAACCCCTTTCTTGAAGGCTCCACTGGCCCTCTCCTTTAGGATATCTTGAAGTTGTAGGGCATTGTACGGCGGAAAAACAATTTCCTCTTCACTAAGAGAACTCCTAACCCTTGGATCAAGCCCCTCTAAAAACATTAAATCGTTGCTTATCCCAACAAGGCTAATCTGCGCCCGGGATAATTCTGAATTAAGTCTTGTTAGATTATAAAGAAAATTATCAGATATTTTCTTGACTGCTTGGTCTATCTCGTCGAGTATTAAAATTAAAAGTTGCTCTTTTTGTTCAATTAATTCTATAAACTTACTATAAAGTGCGTCTGTTGGTAAGCCGGTTACAGGGACACTTGACCCTAGCTTTTTGATTATTTCTGCAAGAATCCTATATTCGGTGTCTGCAACCTTCTTCAGTTTACAATTAATATATTCTATTCTTAAAGAGTTTTTTTTGTTGGGGGCTGATCTTTTTAAAAGCTCTTTTTGAACAAACTGGGTAGAAAGTGTTTTCCCTGTTCCTGTTTTCCCATAAACAAAAAGGTTGCTTGTTCTTTCTCCTCTTAAGGATGGGGCAAGAACTGAAGCGATTTGATTGATTTGTGCGTCGCGATGGTAAATTATTTTGGGGGCGTAATTAATTTGGAGCATTCTTTTATTCTCAAATACAAAAGAGTTGGTAATTGAATCAAAAATTTTGTCTAGTTTTGAAGCCATTTTTTGCCTCCTTTTTAATATATATTAAAACCTTGGGTATGGGATTTTATAAGCTTTTTCGTATTGTAGAATATA
>CAZOGQ010000018.1:0-12753 GCA_964579545.1 Candidatus Woesearchaeota archaeon
AAACATAAAAAGCAACAATATACTAGAAAAAATAAAAGAGATAACTAAAAAGAAAAATGAAATTGAAAATACCCCTGTTATTATTATCTGCAAGAACAAAATTCAAGAACTACAAGCTGAAATAAGAAAGAAAAATCTAGATATTGAAAATTTTAATAATGAAAAAACAAAGGAAGAAAAAAAGATTGAGAAATTTGAAAAAAGTAAAGAGGGAATAATGAATTCTTTAAAACAAGAACTTAACAAGATAGATGTTGAAGTTGAATAAAAAAGAGAAACTATTTAAAAAATAAAAACAAGTAAGACAATGAAAAAACAAAATAGGCCAGAACCAGAAAAAATATACAGAAAAAAAACTGCTGTTTCTGTAGAAGATACTGCTAGTTTAGATATGTGTATTCAGGAAAATCATGCTGTTGTGTATATAAGAAAAACTAGTGAAGATATTAGTGATTTGTTAGAAGGTGCAAAAGAAATAGAGACAATTACATTTAATAAATCAGCAGGATTAATGTTATTAATTTTAAAATTTGAAATTGAAGATATTAGCCAACAAGTATTGGACCGTAGATTAGATGAAAATCCAAGAGAAGATGTCCATAAATATAATTACCTTTTATCTCAAAAAGATGATGTATATGAATATATGAGATCTGCATGGAAATCTGCAAGAAGATAATAAGAGAATTTCATTATATATTTTAGATTAAAGATAAATTTAAATAAAACTTTGTTTTTTGAAGAGAATGAAAAAACAGGTATTTTTTGTTTTTATGTTAATAATGTTTGTATTATTTGTTAGTGTGCATGCTAATAAATTACAAGAAGCAGATGATATTAAAAAACAAATTAAATCAATACAAGCCCATGCAGATGATTTGCCTTATACAGACAGAGTGTTTTATGAAACACAAGAATGTAGTTATGATGAAGCTTCATATGCTCTTGGAATAATAAAGGTAGAGGCTGTTGCACAAAAAACCATAAATCTAAAGCTAGATGAAAATTATCCTTCTCGGAAATCTTATTCTCCTCAAGAAAATCAGACAATTTATCTTTACATGAAGGTTCCTGATTGGAAATCAAATATTCTTGTTTTAAATGTTTTTCAAATCGGTCCAATAAACGGATATTTTAGAGTTGATGAAGAAGAAATTTCTGGTCCTGCTTCTGGAATTTTTTATACAACAAATTCAGAAGCAGATGATTTTTTATTGAGAATAGCCGGTTCTTTAAGCGGAGCCGAAGAAAGTTATTCTGATTCAGAACAGAATAAAGTATTGTTTAATGGTCAGTTTCATCTAGTGATTAATCAAAGCTCAGATGAGTGCTGGCTTTTTTTAGAAGGAACAGAAGTTAAAAGTCAGAATATTGGGCCAAGACTCTCTAGCCTAGAATCTTGGCAAGATACAATAAAAAACTGGAAAGATACAATAATACAAACTCTTTCAGGTATATCAACACAAATTTCAAATATACTTTTAGACGTAGCTGAACTTGAAACAAAATCACAAGAACATGAAACTAGAATAGAAGAATTAGAAACAGCAGAAACCACTCTTCCTGCAAATTATACTCATCCTTATTTAAAATATCTTAGCGGTTCTGACAGGAAGAGAATTGTTTGCGGCTTTGCAGAAGATAATAATCTAACATATATAAAGGATCTTGGTTATGAGTGTGAAGTAACATATAAAGCATACAGAAGCGGCAGAATAATAGCAAGATGCAGATGTAAAAAATATTAAATTTAATTAAATTTCTTAATAACAAATGTCAGAAACAGCATTATTAGAACCAAAATTAGGACAAAGAGATTTTTCTACAATTGATTTTGAATTAGGAGATTCAAGTATTTTAGTCATGGGTATTGAAGAACTTGTAATAGTTTATATTACAAGTTATAGAGAACATATTGATGAATTAACAAGAGGGTTAGAAGAAAGAGAGGAAATTGAATTTGAAGGAGTTGGATTAGCAGATTTAAAAGCTCTAGTGGACAGGGCTTCTGAAGATTTAAGGTGTATGATGTGTGGAAAACCAATCGGGCAGAATGTTTATAAATATGCATATTATCCCAAAAACAAGGAAGATGTATATAAAGTTATGAGAGATTTAAAAAAGTAAATTAAAAACTACAACTCAAATTCGTCAATAAAATTAATTATTGTTCTGTATTTTTCAATGTATGCTAGACCTTTATCTGTTAAATCTATACGCTTTCCTCTTTTATTAATAATTTCCCTCACGAGTTTTTTTTCAAGCATTTCATTTAAATACTGCTTAAATCTAGATGAAGAAATATTTGATTTTCTTAATAAAGGTGTTGGTTTTATTGAATTGTGATTTTCTTGTATTATCTTTAAAATATCTTGTATTATTTCTAATCTTGCCCTTTTAACCATCTTAACCACCTGTTTTTTTAAGAACTTTGTAAAGAATCATCAAGAAGATTCCTGAAGATGCAAGATAAATAAGTAACTGAATGTTTTGAAAAAAGTTTGGGATTAATATATCAACTATATTTAATATCCAAAAAATGAAAAGTAATAAATATACTATATATAGATTATGCTTTTTCTTTTTATTTTTAGGCTGTCTATAAGCAATATAAACAACTGAAAGAACAAATAAGAGAAGAAAAACATTTAATACTAGATAAATAAGGGAGCCCCTAAATAAACTGCTTATTATTGCAATAATAAAGGCAAGAGTATGGAATAAATAACCTTTTCCTGGTTTGTTATTCCACTTTTTCCACATAACACTATAAAGTAAATAGAAAATAGCTATTGAACTAAAATACATAAAAATAAATAAAGTAATCTGGCCCAGTACCATACCAAATACTCTTGGAGAAAAATCAAGAATTGCCCTGATATTAAAAGAAACTAAAATAAATTTAATTATGAATCTGAAAAAATATGCAAGAGCAAAAAACAAAAATGCCTGTCGAAAGTATTTTATTCCTTTATAAGAGCTTAGTTTATACAATTCTTTAGTTGCATAATAAATCATTAAACTGCATACAATGATAACAAAAGAGTAAATTACTTCTGTTTCAAATCCTAAACCTATAAAATATCCTAAACCACCAATAAATTGCCTCATTTTACCTAGCTAATTAAATAAATAAATTATTTAAAGGTTTATAAATAGCATGGACTTTAAATCCACCTTCTTTATAAACTATTTTCTTATAAAAATATTATTAAAAATGAAAAACAAAAAATTGGGGGGTATGAAAATGGAAAACAAATATGTAATAGGAATTGTTGCTTTATCAGTAATTGTTGTTTTAGGGCTGAGTCTTGTTGTGGCTTTTCCTTTTGGGAAGAACTTTATAAATGATTTAAGTGATGAAGAAAAATCACAAATGCAAGAACAAAGACAAGCAATGCAAAATGCTATTGAAAACCAAGATTATGAAGCTTGGAAAACTTTAATGCAAAACAGAATTTCAGAAATGCAAGGACAAATAACAGAAGAAAATTTTAACAAGCTTACAGAAAGACGTGAACAAAAAGCTGAATTAAGAGAAGCAATTAAAGAAGCTAAAGAAACAGGAGATTGGTCACAGGTTCAAGAACTAAAAGATGAACTCTCAAAAACCAAAAGATTTATAAATAAACCAAACTTATGTATATTTATAAGTTAGGTTAACTGTTAAAATGGTCGGGATACCTTTAAATTTGAAACTAAAAAGGAAGGCGCAGAAAGAGATAGCATATGCTCAAGATATTATTGTAGAGGAACTTTATAATTTCTTTCCAAAATCCATAATTCATGGAGGAACTGCAATCTGGAGATGTTATAATGGAAACAGATTTTCTGAAGATGTTGATGTTTATATTCCTAAAGATGAAAAAACAACAGAAGGTTTTTTTAGTTCATTAGAAAAAATGGGTTTTAAAATAATTAAAAAAAGAATAAAAGAAAACTCTATTTACTCTGAACTTATATTTAACGGGGCGAGAGTAAGATTTGAAGCCACTTTTCAAATTAAAAAACCATCCCTTAGAAAATATGAAACTTCTGAAAGTTTTTTTATTAATGTTTATACCTTGATTCCTGAAGAGATTATCAAGGAAAAAATCAATACTTATCTTAAAAGAAGAAAAATAAGGGATTTATATGATATTTTCTTTTTATTAAGTTATGTTGAAAAAAAAGAGGGTGTGCAAGGATATTTGACTAAATTAATAAAAGATTTTGAGAAACCAACAGACGAAACAAACTTAAAGGTTATAATCATTTCTGGAGCTGTGCCGAACTCAGAACAACTGTTGGAGGGAATAAAAAGGTGGGTAAAATAAAATATGTCAAGAAAATTAGAGAATTTTTTAAAAAAAGCCCTGTTGTTGGCATAAACTCCTTGAAGAAGTTTATAAAGAAAGAAAATAAAGATTATATTTATCTGTTAATTAATAATCTTATTAAAAAACAAGAGATAAAGCAAATAACAAAAGGTTTCTACACCATTCATGAAGACCCCTCATTAATAGTTTTCTGTTTTAAACCAGCTTATCTTGGCTTACAAGATGCTTTAAGCATCTATAATTTATGGGAGCAGGAAACAATTCCTGTAGTTATAACAACAAGAAAAATAAGGCAAGGAGTAAGAAATGTATTTGGGAATAATGTATTCTTAAGAAGACTGAACAAAAAATATTTTTTTGGTATAGATTACATAAAACAAGGAGATTTCTATTTTCCTTATTCTGATATTGAAAAAACATTTATTGATATGGTTTATTTTAAAGAAAACTTAGATAAAGACACATTTAAAGAAATAAAAAGAAGAATAGATAAAAAAAAGCTGGAAAAATATCTAAGAAAATATCCCAGAAGATTTAGAGATAAAATTGAGGGGGTTCTGCGCACTGGAAGTCAGCGAAAATAGGTTTTTGTAGAAAACCAAATAATTAAAAAGATGGGGTGTTTAGTGAGGCAGGCGTTCTATGGAAATAGAAAGGATTTTATATAAATAAATAGTTACTTTTATAATAAAAAAGGAGTAAAAATGGACTTACTAACAATTATTCTATTAATAGTATTCCTGGTAGGCTTAATTATAGCTTATTGGTTAGGTAATAAAGCAGGACGTTTTAAAAGAGATAAATATTGGGAATCAGAACTCCCGGCTTACAGAAAAGAAGCTATAATGAGATCAAGAGCTGTTCTGGGGGGGCAGTTTTCAGAACAACTAGCCCCGTTTTTACCTGATTTTGAATATCTTCCTAGTGAGTGCAGATTCATTGGAAAACCAATTGACTTAATAGTCTTTAAAGGCATGGATGAGAAAGAGATTAATGAAATAGTTTTTGTTGAAGTTAAGAGCGGGAAGGCCAGCCTTTCGCCTGTTGAAAAAAAGCTCAAGGGGGTTGTTGAGGGGAAAAAAGTCAGGTGGGAAGAATATAGGATTCCTGAGAAATTGACGGACAAAGGGGATGTTGAAAAAAGGGTAGATAAACAAATGAAAAAACAAAAGAATAAAAAAGAGGGAAGATGATTAAAGCAATTCTTTTTGATTTGGACAACACATTAATAGATTTTATGAAAATGAAACATAAGAGCTGCGAGGCTGCTATAGATGCAATGATATCTGCCGGGCTTGACATAAAAAGAGATAAGGCACTTAAAATCTTATTTAACTTATATGATAAATACGGCATAGAACATAAAAAGATTTTTGAGAAATTTTTGAAAAAAACAACTGGAAAAGTTGATTATAGGCTTGTTACTTATGGGATTATTGCTTACAGAAAATTAAGAGAGTCTTATCTTGCGCCTTATCCAAGAACAATTTCTACTTTAATTGAACTGAAGAAAAAATATAAATTAGCTATAATAAGTGATGCTCCTAGATTAAATGCGTGGTTTAGATTAGTTGCATTAAATATTGATGATTTTTTTGATGTTGTTATAACAGCTGCAGATGTAAGGAAGCAAAAAACACATTCCACGCCTTTCAGATCTGCCTTAAAGCAGCTGAAAATCAAACCAGAAGAAGCATTGATGGTTGGAGACAGGATAAAAAGAGATATTCGTACAGCAAAGGCATTGGGCATAAAAACTTGCTACGCAAGATATGGGGCAGTAAAGCCAGTTGCAAAAGGCAGGAGCGGAGCGGATTTCGAGATTGAGGATGTTGGGAAGTTGGTGAAGTTGAGATTACGAGGTGAGAGGGAGAAAAATTTAAGTGGTTAGGAGGATGTTAGGAAACTGGTAAGGCTAAAGTTACAAGAGCTAGTAAAAAAAATAAACTATTCTAAAAACCATTTCCAAGCAGGAATAATTTTTATTATTTTTCCCCCATAAATCTTTCTAAAGTGATACATATTTTGTTACACTTTTGGCTAAAAGCTAAAGGTTCTAAAAAGTAAAAAGAATAGAAAGATCTAAGAGCAGGGCAAGAGGCATGAACAGGGCGGATTTCGAAATTGATGAAGTTGGGGCTGGTGAAGAGTTAGTTATTGATGAGGTGTAAACCAAATAATTAAAAACAGGGGGGTTGTTTAGGGAGTATGGAAAATGTATTTCTCACTAAATAAATGTTTAAATAATCATTCAACTGAAAATTTTAATGGCTGGCAAGATTATAATTAAAGAAATTCCTTTTGAAGAAATTCTAAGATCTGCTTATGAAACTTTAAAAGAAGAGTGTGGTGGACTTTTATTTGGAGAAAGACTAGAAATAAAAGATGGCTTGGTTTGGATTGTTGAATATGTTCATCCGATACAACTTGCAGTAAGATATCCCAATAGCCTCGGAGCAAGAAAAGGGTTTGAGAGATCATATTGGAGTTTATTACGGGAGTGTATAGGAGATTATCATTCGCATATCACAACAACAAAACAAAAAGGTGGGGTAATGTATGCAGATTTTGGAAGAGTTTTTTTAGGTGGAGGCGACAAAAAAAATTTAAGAGAAAATCCTGATAAAATAGAAGTGGTCATGGGTTTAAGAGAAGCAAGCAGAACAGGAAAACTAGGAGAAAATCCTTTTTTAGTAAAGGGATATATAAAAGAATCTGGAAATATTTACAGAATAGATGTTGGTGGATATTATTATCAAGCGGGATTGGGTTTTAGGAGAGCACTAATTGAAGTTAAGCCCAAAAGAATTTTGAAGATGATTAGATAAAAAGAAAGGGTTAAATATTAAGAATTCTTTATTGGTATATGAAAATTTTAGTTGTTTTTTATTCTAGAACAGGCAACACAAAAAAAGTTGCACAAGAAATAGCTAGAAATCTAAAAGCTAATATTGATGAGGTTATAGATTTAAAAAATAGAATGGGTTTTTTAAATTTACTAATATCTTGTAAAGATGTTATTTTTAAAAAATTAACGAAAATTGAAAATAAAAAAGATCCTTTTAAATATAGCTTGGTGATTATTGGAGCACCTATATGGGTTGGTACAATAGCTCCTGCAATTAGATCTTATTTTATTAAAAATAAATTCAAAAATGTTGCTTTTTTCTGTACATCTGGCAGTAAGAGAGTAAAAAAAGGATTTAAAGAAATGGAAAGATTAACTAAAAAGCCTGTAGCAAGTTTGATGATAAGAGAAAAAGAAATGAAAAAAGGAAATTATAAAAAAAAGATAGAGAATTTTGTGAGAAAGGTGAGGTGAAAAAGAAAACATTAATTATTAGTAGTTTTTTTGAAAAGAAATTACGCTCTTTTCAAAGCTCTTCTAACTATATGCCTTCTAATAAACCGATACCGTCTAGATTCATCAAGAATTTTCTGCAATTCAGCTCTTGCTGCCTGTCTTTTTTTTGTATTTGGTTTTGTTATTTTTGGCTTGTCAACTACCCACTCTTCTTCAAGAGGATCTTGGTCATAATAAGCTCCACGTGGCCGCCCCATGGGCTGGTCTTTCTTAATTTCATAATGTCCTTCTTCTTCTTGAACTACAATCTTTGCATATAAATCTTCTTCTAATTCCATTATTCTTGAAACAATTCCCATACTGGAATAAAGTAAAACTATTATTTAAGAATTATTGTGATGAAAAGGCAAGGTTTTTATATGTGGGTTTCTGAAAGTCTATTTAAACTCTAAATTCTTGAAAGACTTATGAACTTAAAACTTAATGAAAAAGGGGGAAAATATTGGAAATTTACAAAAAAGTTGCTTATTCTTTTAGCTCTTACAATTCTTTTATTAATAATTCATGAATATATTCATTATTTTGTAATACAATCACAAGGGTATAATGCTATAGTTAAATGGAATATTTTCTTACCAAGTGTTTCTTATTTTGATTTAAAAGGCATAATTAACTCGCAGTTATTTATTATTGCTATTTCACCTTATTTTCTTGACCTTGCCCTGTTGGTTGGATTTTATTTTTATAGAAAAAATAAAACAATAAGGCTTCTTGCATGGATTCCTTTTTTACATGTTTTCTGTAATTTTCTTATGTTTTTTGTAGGCTTATGGTTAGATAAGCCAAATGACTTCATAATTATGTTCATAACTGGAAATGGCATATTTGCCATTGCCCTCGTTATCATAGCAGATATCTTTTGGTGGAAAACTATAAGATACAAGGGGGACAAAATAAAAAAATAGACAACAAGACTAAAAAAGAGGCAGGTTTTTATAGAGAAGATATAAATACTCTAGCTTCTTGTTAATAACATTAAATTAATATGAAATAAGATGGGAGATGAAACAGAAGAAAGACGAAAGAGACCAAATGCAGCAGAAGCTGATAGAAGAAAAACAGCGGTTGGAATGGCAAAGCCTGGAACAAGCGAATATTATAGAAGAGCTGCATATGTACTTAGAGCTTACAAGCGTCCAAACGCCACAACCAGAGCAAAACTCAGTTGGTTGGAAAAGCAAGGGTATTAGCGATTTATAAACTATTAGAAAATGGATTTTTGTAGAAAGGGTTAAAAATTGGTTGCTTCTTGACTACTTCTTATTTTGGATTAATTTTTTTATTGATTCAATAAATTTCATAGTCTACTCGAAATCTCTTAACAATATTGGGTGTCAATTCCCTTAAAGCCATCTCATCAGCAATCTCTGATCTTGCTATTATGAATCGATGATCAAATAAAGGTTTAACAGCATATTTTTTAGGAGTATTTAATTTCATATTAAACAATATTTCTCCGATTTTATCATATTTAGAAAACTTTGAAACTATTTCCTCTTCAAGTTTTGATCCACGTATACACCTAAAAGCTGAAACATCTTTCAACACTTTTTCGTCTACTAAACACTGTAAATAACCAACTAGTTGTTCAAATCTTGGGTCAATTGAAGTATGAACAGTAAGATCAGTAAAAATTACACATTTTTTCATAAATAAAACAAGACAATGAAATATATAAAATTTATCCAAAGAAATTTACTACTTAAGTCTGATAAAATTAAAATGGTGGGTTTTTATATGTGGGTTCTATGGAAATCCAAATAATTAAAAAGAGGGGGGTTGTTTGATAAGATTTGTTTTAATTTGTTAAATGTGTCGATTCTGCAGAGAGTTTTGGGGCGTAAAAGAGAGAAAAAATTCTATATGTGGACTGCCATTAATGGGCCATTTAAAGAATAAATTATATTCAAGACTCTGTCAACTATAATCAATACATAAGTCTCTTTTTCTTTAGTTTTTTTGATTGTTGATTTAATTTCATCTTGTAAGTTATCTCTAAATTTTTTTAACTCATTAATCCTGTTTATATCAAACTTAAAAAATAGAGAGCAGAATAGATTTTGGAATTCAACCAGATTGGCTATTATGTCCTTTATTTTTTCAGATAAGTTTATTTTATTGTTGGAAGTATAATTGCATAATTCTTGATAATTGTCAGAAACTTTTTCTATCTGCTCTATTACTGTATAAAGCGGGCCTAATCTTTTGTAGTTTGATTTAAATTTAAGGTTTATAGCTCTTCTGCAATAATCAGCAAGCCTGTCAGATTCATATTTTATTAAAGATGTTGATTTAAGCCACTGAAAATCCTGTTTTTTTACAGCTTCCTTGATATTAGAAGCCATTTCATTAACAATTATAAAAAACCTTCTCAGCACATTATCAAACTGCTCAAAATCATCTTCTGAGATTTTCTTTATAAGAATATTGTTTTTTTCCTGCTTAATTATCTCATATCCTGCAAACTGGCTTTGAAGAGCATCTTTTATCTCTTTGATCTCATCAAATGAAGAAAATTTTATGTTTAATTCATCATAACCTGCCTTGTATGTTGCCCCCAAAATCTTTCTGATAACCTCTAACTGGTTTGAAATATCAATTGAAACTGATTTATGCTCCTTGCTTTTTTCTGGGGAGATAAATAGGCCTTTTTCAGATTCAATAACCTCTATCTCTTGCCCTTTCTTTAAGTTATTGTCCTTAACAAACCCTCTTGGAATAGAGACTGTTAAAGAAGATTCGCCATGTTGTATAAGCTTTCTTTTCATATAAAAATATGCGATTTAGGATATTTAAATCTTGTGTACATAAAATACATTATGTATGCATTAAATTAAAATAGTGTATTGTTTATATTTATCCATGGTTAATGAAGAACTTGAAAAGTAAAATGGCAAGATACAGAATATGTTTCGCATGTACTCTCCCTAGTGAACCTGGTTGTGGATGTCCTGATAATGATTTTTATGCAGAACAAGGGTTTGAAGGAAGTGCCGAAGGAGCAATAAAGATGGCAGAAAGAACAAGCTGGGAGAGATATAGAGGAGATTTTCAATGGTGGATTATTGAAGACCCAAGCATAAAGCTTTATTTAGAAGTGCCTGTTAAGAAACCAGAAAAAAGACTGTATACCCCACAAAAGTTATCAGATGAACTTAAAAAATCAAATAATGTCATTCATCATAACTCTAAAGAAGATTTAACTTCAATTTTAAGTGAACCAACATATACAGAAATAGCCATAGAATTTAATCTTGGCAGGGAATTTCATTGCATTGATTTTAATTTATATAATAACGGCCTGCTTGTAGATAGAGGAAAACAAAAACCCGGAAGTTCGAACAAACCCCACGTTGTTACAAAATCTCTTTTTTCTGTTGAGGAAATGATATACAAGCTGAATCTTGTTTATGGAAAAAAAGTAAGCCATGTTTTAAGAATTGACAGATACACTAAATTTCATACAAAAGAATTTGCCGAACAAAGTCCTTTGAAAATGGATACTTATGAATTTCATATTAATGATGAACTTATGACTAAATATCTAAAAAAGCATAAAGATTTTTCCGATGAAGAAGAACAGAGGTTTAGAGATATGTGTGAGCGATTGGAAACAAGAGGGACAACACTATGAAAGATAAAAGATTAGTAATGATTTCAGGTCCATCAGGAGTGGGGAAAGGCCCGATAATAGAATGGGCTAAAGAACTGTATACCCCAGAAGTATACCAAGTGAAAGTAAGAAAAACAAAGACAGAAAGGCATAAAAGCAGTGAAGACGATTTGGGTTTTATTGGTAAGGGAGAATTTTACCAATTTGATTGCAGAGGAGTTGAACAAAGAATATATCTTGATGAACTTGATTCTGCAATAGAAGAGCAGGATATTGTTTTGCTAGAAGCTTATTACAAAACATTTGATTTTTTAAAAAATAGATACCTTTCAATTGATTTTGTTTCGACTTTCATTTCTCCGCTCACCTTGGATGAAATAAGAGAATTAGCTGAACAAGGAAAAAGATTAGAGGATTATCTTCCGAATTTAATGCTTGATTCACTAATAAAAAGATCAGAAAGAGATGGGAAAGCATTTACAAAAACTCTTATCAAAGAACTGGGGCAAAGAGCAGAAGATTCTGTTGATGAAATGGGATTCGCACGCAACTACAGGCAAGTTATTCACAATCATTGCTATGAATCAGACTCTAGATGGAGATTTCCTTTTTTAATTGGAGAGCCCTTAAGAGTAGTTAGAACTTTAAGCGAAATTGCAGAAAAAGGAAATAGCAAGTATGCATTAAAGGGGGAGGATTATGAAGTTTGAAAACCAAATAATTAAAAAGAGGGGTTCAAATCTGAACCTTATTCTTCAGAACAACATTATTTTTAAATGTGTTTTTTAATGTTATAAAATGGTATATGCAAGATTATTTAGAACATCTATAGGTAATACTGTTTTAAAGCCAGAAGAACGTGTTTTTAGTCAAGTAGAAGATGGTTATTTTGAAAAACCAGCTAGAGATGCAAATGTTGGAGAAGGCGTACTTTTTGAAACAGAATATGTTGCAGCATCCTTAGATGAAGTTGAGCCAGTTCTTCGTCTAAGTGACAGATATGGCCATGCAGAAAGAATGCTGCATGAAACAAACAGCAGAAGATTAATAATACCAAAACTTAGAACAAACTTAATCAGAGGCCTTGCATCAAGAGGGGTAATTGAAGAAGATAATTTAGAAGAAAAAATTTTAAGAGAAAATGGAAGAGATGTAAGTCCTGAATCATACAGAAGAATGATTTCTAATATATCTGACTTACTAAATAGAACAGGTGATGGAAAACATGAAGATACAATAAGAGAGTGGTTAAGGGGAGATACACTTTCTCCAAGAGAGTGGCATATTTATGGAATTTTAAGACAGATAAATTCTGAATTTGCATCATATGATGCTACAAATACTAGCAGGGCAGGCCTTCTTTATAATTATAGACTATACACTAAAATAAGAAGTGGTATAATGCGATATCTTGCTAATCCAAGAGCTCCTAGACCTCATAGAAAGGGCCCTCCACA